>NZ_JARAVO010000001.1:0-127789 GCF_033792805.1 Streptomyces sp. PA03-1a | reverse complement strand
CAACGCCGGCCTGCCCCGGTACAACGAGTACAAGAAGGCCGACGAGAACCACCTGCTGGAGACCACCGGCAAGAAGCTCCGCAAGCTCATGAGCTGGGTCGAGAACGGTGACTGACCCCTCCCGGCGGATCCCCGCGCCGTCCGACCGGCGCGGGGATCCGCGCTTCGCCACGCTCCTCCTCGACAGTTACCGCCGCCTGGTGGGCGTCCACCTGTGCCCGCCGGTGTGGGCATCGGACGCCGAGGCGGCCCAGTGGCTCTACGAGGAGGCGCCCTTCGGGCTGCTGGCGCACGACACGTCGGCCGACCCGCTGTTCGTCTACGCCAACCGCACCGCGCAGCGGTCCTTCGGCTACACCTGGGAGGAGTTCATCGGCCTCCCGTCGCGCCGGTCGGCCGCGCCGGACGCACAGCAGGACCGGGACGCGCTGCTCGCATCGGTGGACGAACGCGGCTACGCCGACGGGTACCAGGGTCTGCGGCAGCACAAGGACGGCCGGATATTCCGGATCGAGGACGTGTGCATGTGGAACCTCGAGGACTCCGACGGAACCCACCACGGACAGGCCGCCGTGTTCCGTCCCCCGGTCGGACCCGGACCGTCCGCAGACTAGGTCACGTGTGACGGCGGCAACCGTGCCCATCGGGACGTCCCGATGGGCACAGTCCGCTCCGCCTGCGTACGTGCCCGGAGCGGCGAGGCCGTCGCCCTCCCGGGCGTCAGGACGGGCTGTACCGCAGGTGCCGCCGCTCGGCCAGCTCGTCCGCGCCGACCACGGTCAGCACGGGGGTGCCGGGAGGCGCGAACATGGTCACCACCAGCTGGGACTGTGCGTCCTGGAGGTTGTTGGCGCCCTGGTAGTGGATGACGTCGCCGCCGGGCTCGAACAGGGCGTCTCCGGCCTTGAGCACCCGGGGCGGCTGGCCTTCGAGCTCGAAGAGGATCTCGCCCTGGGTGACGTAGCCGAAGAGCGGCCCGGGGTGCCGGTGCGGCGGCGCGCCGGCGTCGCCGGGCTGCAGGGTGACCCGGATGGTCCTGGCCTCGGAGCCCTGCGGGATCCGCGGCTGCGCATCCGGCAGGGTCGCGATCACCTCGACGCCCGGGGGCAGGTGTGCGTGGTCTGCGCTCATGTGTTCCTCCAGCAACGTGGACTGTCCGCAGTGAGGACAAGACGGCGTCCCCGGCTGTGACAGGGGCCCGGCTTCGATCGGCGGCGAGCGCGGCCGCCAGGGAACGTGTGATGCGCAGACGGATGGTCGCCTACTCCCAGAGCCGGCCCTGTTCGGAGAACCGGGCCATGAACTCGGTGATGGACGAGGCCTGGTGGATGGCATCGGACCAGCCCTCGGCGGAGACGTCCACCGTGTACAGAGAGGGATGCTGCTGCCGGACGTCGTAGACCAGCAGTTCACGGCTGCCGTCACCGCCGATGATCACCGCGCCGGGAAGACGCGCGGCGAGCTCCGCGGCCTCATTGAGGCCGATCAGGTCACCGGCCGGGAAGAGCTGCAGGAAGTCGTCCGCCGGAGGAAAGAACCGGGACACAGCTCCCTGAACTGCAAGGAAGGTGCGGTAATCCTCGGGCAACGCAACCCCGAGCGCCCGCTCCACCTGCTCGATCTCGGCTGAGGACGTGTCCACCGTCTGCCGCCTTCCCCGCGGCTGCCTGGAGCGGCCGCAGTGCGTGTGAGCAGGCAGGCTATCGGGACGGACCGGCGCGACCCCCGAGCTGCTGGGACCAGAGGTCCTCCAGCCGGGCACCTCCGCCTCGACGCCCCCTCCAGGCGCGGACCTGGCGTCACAGGCTCCGAGAGCAGCGCGGCGAGTGCCGCGCCGACGTCCTCGGGCTCGCCCATGCGGCCGAGGGCGACCTGCGAGCTGATACGTGTTCGCACCCGCTCGTCGCGCATCGTGCCGCCACCGCCGACGTCGGTTGCCGTGGCCCCGGGTGCGATGGCCTTGACGCGGATACCGCGTTCCCCGGGTTCCTTCGCCTGGTAGAGGGTCAGGACTTCGACCGCACCCTTGAGCGCGCCGTAGGCCGCGTGGCCCGGCGCGGCGAAATCCGCAACGGAAGTGGCGCACCGGTGGCCCCATGACGCCTGCGCGATCACCGAAAGGCCGGTACGGGCCCTGGCGTTCCTAGGACTCTCAGGGCCAGGTACAGGGCGACCGGAAGCGTTGTTTATCGTTAAACTACCTTTACCGGCCATTCGGTACCGGAGAGCCGTGGTGTCGCCGGCCGAATGCACATGAACCGGCGCACCACGCAATGCACATGACGCACAGGGTTGCGCGGGTCGTGCTGTCGAAACGGCTCTCGCCGTCCCGCTTTCGGAATGGCGATGGCCTGGAGGGCGCCGTCGGTGGAGGCGACCTCAAAAGTATCGATCCGGTTGATCCCGGGCCGTTGCGCGTACCAGGGTGACGGCCCACCGAGAGTGGCCCCCGAAGTGGTTGCCACAGCGAGTGAGGTTTCAAGTGACGCAGACGAACGAGCCCATGGCGGATGTCCGAGACATGTACATGGCGCACACGATGCTGCGCCGGGAGTTCCGCCTCCTTCCCCGACTGGTGCGCGACGTGGCGCCGGGCGACGTGGAGCGCGCCGGAACGGTCGGTGCCCACGCCGAGCAGGTGTGCTTCCTGCTGCACCTGCACCACGAGGGCGAGGATCTGCTGCTCTGGCCGCGCCTGGTCGAACGCGGGGGCGACCGGGCGACGGCGATCGTGCCCACGATGGAGGAGCAGCACGCCGCCATCGAGGAGACCTACGAAGAGGTGACCGGGCTGCTGCCCCGGTGGCGCGCCACCGCCGAGCACGGCGGGCGCCTCGCGACCGCACTCGACCGACTGCTGTCCGCACTCCTGGAGCACCTGGCACTGGAGGAGAAGGAGGTACTCCCGCTCGCCGAGCAGTACGTGACCGCGGCCGAGTGGAGGCAACTCGGTGAGCACGGGATGGCCCGGACACCGCAGGAGGTCCTGCCGTTGTCCCTCGGGATGGCGATGTACGAGGCGGACCCCGAGGTCGTCGAGGCGCTCCTCGCGGAGCTGCCCGAGGCGCACCGCTCGGCGTTGACGGACGCCGCCGGGCGCGCGTACGCCGCCCACGCCGAGCGCGTGTACGGCACCGGCACCCCGCCCCGCATCGGCGACTGACACCCTTTGCCCGGGCGGCCCACGGCGGCTCCGCTTCGAGTGCCCGCTCCGGGCCCCGACGGCGGGACCGCCGTCGGCGTGTTCGTGGACGGTCCCGGTCCGATTCCGATGGTGCCTAGACCTCGGGAAGGGAAGGATCGGGCGTCCACGGGGATGGTGCGGTGATGGACCACCGTTCGTGGTCGCGCCAGGCCCCGTTGATGTAGAGGTAGTCGGGGGACAGACCCTCGTAGCGAAAGCCCAGGCGCTGGACCAGGGCCAAGGACGCCTTGTTCGCCGGCTGGATACTGGCCTCCAGCCGGTGGAGGCGCAGGTCTTCGAAGGCGTGCTGCATGGCTGCGGCGACCCCTTCGGTCATGTAACCCCGCCCCGCAGACGGGGCGAAAGCCGCGTAACCGAGGGACGCGCCCTGGTAGCGGCCCCGGATGATCGAGTTGATGTTGACCGTGCCGGCGGCCGCACCGGTGTCCGGAACGCGGACCAGAAAGCCCAGGTTGGTGCCGTCGTCGAAGCGGTGCATCCAGTCCTGGAACGCCTCGGCGGTCGCGGGCAGTTGCATCCACGGCCCGTAGAGCTCGGTGCTGGCCCTCACGAGCGAGCAGAACTCATCCTGGTCGGCGAGGGTGAGCGGGCGCAGTTCGACTCGCGACGGCATGTGGGGCATGTGGGGCATGCGGCCATGCTAGGCCTCTGCCGAAGAGAAGGTCGCGAGAGTGATCATTTTCCGACGCACCCCCCGGTCCCCCGGGTACGTTGTCGGGTCGGACGGCCCAGGACTCGCGAACCCAAGCGGCGCCCCCCAGGGGTACCTCCGCCGTTTCCGGGACATGTCGGAGAAAGCCCCGTGTCGCCGTTGGGACATGGCCCAGTTGTGCCAGGCGGGATCGGTGACAGGCCCGGTTGGTGCGACGCATGATTCCGAAGGTCCGGTGAACCGCAGTTGTACAGGGGGTTTGCTCCCGGCACGGGAGTGCCCGGCGGCGGCGATCCCCGGCCCGAACCTGCAGCGCCGTCGAACGGTTCACCACGACGCGTCATGACGCCCACTCTCAGGCGCCCTGCCCGGATGCCGGGTTGACAGAAAGGCTGTAGACACCAATGAGACGCATCCGCCTCTGGGCGGTGATAGCGATGTCGGCGACGGTGGCGACGGGTGCGATCACGCCCGTTGCAGCCCAGTCCCCGTCGGAGACCGGTGCAGGTACGCCGGCGACCCACGACCGCGCGACCACCGTCCGCCTGATCACCGGCGACCGGGTCACCGTCAGCGACGCGCCGAACGGCAAGAAGACGGCGTCGGTGCAGCGCGCGCCGGGCCGGGAGGACGTCTTCTTCCAGATGACCGAGAAGGGCGGCGCCCTGACGGTGCTGCCCTCCGACGCGGCCGTGCTGGTCCGCACGGGGCAGCTGGACGAGGGGCTGTTCGACGTCGCGGGCCTGGTGGCCCAGGGGTACGACGAGGCGCACACCGACGCCCTGCCCCTGATCGTGTCCGCGCCCAAGGGCTCGGCGCGTGCCGCCGCCAAGCGGGCGGACGCCCTCGCGAAGTTCCAGGACGACTCGGCCGAGCCGCGGCGACTGCCGAGCATCGACGCCCAGGCGCTGCGCGTGGCCGACAAGGACCTCGCCGCGTTCTGGAAGCAACTCGCGCCCTCGGCGGGTGCGTCCGTGGCCAGCGCTGCGGCCGAGACCCCGAAGGTCTGGCTGGACCACAAGGTGCGTCCCACGCTGGACCGCAGCACCGCGCAGATCAACGCGCCCGCCGCATGGGCGGCCGGCTTCCACGGCGAGGGCGTCAAGGTCGCGGTCCTCGACACCGGCGCCGACCAGACGCACCCGGACCTCGCGGGCCGCGTCAGCGAGGCGAAGGACTTCAGCGACAGCGGCTCGACCCAAGACCACTTCGGCCACGGTACGCACGTCGCCGCCACCGCCGCCGGCAGCGGGGCCGCCTCCGCGGGCCTGCGCAAGGGCGTCGCGCCCAGCGCCGACCTGCTGATCGGCAAGGTGCTCGGGGACGACGGCTCCGGCAGCGAGTCCCAGGTCATCGCGGGCATGGAGTGGGCCGCGGCGCAGGGCGCCAGGGTCGTCAACATGAGCCTCGGCGCAGACATGCAGACCGACGGCACCGACCCCATGAGCCAGGCGGTGAACGAGATCTCCCGCAGCAGCGGCGCGCTCTTCGTCGTCGCCGCGGGCAACACCGGCGAGCTCGGTGAGATGACGGTGGGCTCGCCCGGCGCGGCCGACGCCGCCCTCACCGTCGGCGCGGTCGACCGCGACGACTCGCTGGCCTCCTTCTCCAGCCGTGGCCCGCGCTTCGGCGACAAGGCGGCCAAGCCGGACATCACCGCTCCGGGCGTCGGGATCGTCGCCGCCCGCGCCGCCGGCACGACCATGGGCGAACCGGTCGACGACCAGTACATCGCGGCAAGCGGTACATCCATGGCCACGCCCCATGTGGCCGGTGCGGCGGCCCTGATCGCCGGGCAGCACCCCGACTGGACGGGTGAGCAGCTCAAGGACGCGCTGATCAGCACGTCCCACACGGTGTCCGGCCAGGTGCCGACCGAGCAGGGCGGCGGACGCGTCGACGTCAAGGCGGCGTTCACGTCCCCCGTCACCGCCACCGGCACGATCATCCTGGGCCCGTTCGACCGGGACGCATCGCCGGTGCAGCGGGCCGGGGTGATCCGCTACACCAACAACTCCGGCGACGAGATCTCGCTGAGCCTGCGTGCGGCGCTGAAGGCCAAGGGCGGCAAGGAACTCCCCGCTCAGGCGCTGACGCTGGGTCCTGACACCGTCCGCGTCGCCCCCGGCGCGACCGTCGAGGTGCCGGTCGGCGTCGACCCGGCGAAGGCGGGCCGCGGCAGCTACTACGGCTACGTCACCGCCACGTCCACCGGCGGCGTGTCGGTGCACACCACGCTCAGCCTGTGGGTGCGCGCTCCGATGCACAAGCTGACCATCGACTCCCTCGGGCTGGAGGGGGAGCCCACGGCATGGGCCCTGCTGGACGTCTTCGGAGGGGACACGGAGGTCCAGTTCACCGACTCGGGGGTCGCCCAGGTCGAGGAGGGCACCTACCTGATCGGCGGCACGCTGGCGGAGGACGGCGGCGACGGCGTCCGGGTGATCCAGGTGATCGATCCCGAGGTGAAGGTCACCAAGGACACCACCGTCACCCTGGACGCGCGCAAGGCCAAGCCGGTGCAGGTGCGCACGCCCAAGCCCGCCGAGCGCCGCAACAACCTGACGTACCAGATGTACCGGAAGATCGACGGCGTCGAGCAGACCATGGGCATCTACTACGAGGACGGCGGCGGGGACGTCGACCTGTGGGTGAACCCCACGTCCAAGGTCACCGAGGGCGAGTTCGAGTTCAACTCCCGCTGGGAGATGACGGCTCCCGACCTCATCACCGAGGTCCGCGGGGCGGACTTCGACCTGGAGTCGTTCTACGCCAAGCAGTCCACGCCGTTCGACCCCGACGGTGAGCGGCTCGTCGCCGTGGACGCCGGGACGAGGGACAAGCCGGACCTGCGGCCCGCCACCGTGCGGGGCAAGCTCGCGGTGATCCGCGACGACTACGCGATGGACGGGTACGACCTGGCGGAGATGGCCGCGAAGGCGGGTGCGAAGGGCGTCGTGATCGTCCTGCCCCAGGGGTTCCTCGCCTACACCAGCTGGAAGCCGATGGACACGCGCTCCGTCGTGCCCGTCATCCGGATGACCGGGGACGACGGCGCCAAGCTGCTGCAGTACATGAAGAAGCACAAGGCCGTCGTCGACGTCTCCGGGACGGTCGAGAGCCCGTACCTGTACGACATCGCGGCGAACTGGCAGCAGCAGATCCCGCAGAACGTGACGTACACCGTCACGGACCGCAACACCGCGCAGGTGAAGGCCTCCTACGCGGACAACGGCACACTGCACTGGACGAGCGAGCAGCGGTTCAGCTGGCGACCCTACGCGCAGGTCGCCTGGGAGACCTCGCGCTGGGCGCCGACGGGCAAGACCCGCACGGAGTACGTCACCTCCGGGGACACGCAGTTCATGCACTACGTGGACTTCATGGCCGGCCCCGACCTGTTCTACAGCGGTGCGCTGCAGTCCGGTCTGCGGGACACCCCCCGCACCTTCAAGACCGGTGAGAAGGCCTCGGAGGAGTGGTACGAGGCCGTGGTGCGGCCGTCGATCCCGCGCGGCTGGAGCCGTCCGGCCGTCCGCACCGGTGACCTGTTCAGCGTGGCGATCCCGGAGTACACCGACGCGGCGGGTCACTGGGCACGCAAGCAGGAGCCCGCCGCCGGCGGCGGCATCGGGAGGGTCGGTAGCGCGCCCGGAACGCTGGACGACCCGACCTACCCCCAGGGGGACAGCGTGACGGCCGTCCTCTACCGCGATGGCAAGAAGGTGGGCGAGTCCGCGGGCGCCTGGGGGAACTTCGCCGTCCCCGCGGGCCGGGCCGGCTACCGTCTGGAGCTGACGACCGGACGTGACACCGAGTACTGGCGGACCGGTACGAGGACCTTCACGTCCTGGGGCTTCCGCTCGGACACCGCGGCCGAGGAGACCCTGCTGCCCCTCCTCCAGGTCGACTACGGTGTCCCGGCCGACGTGCGGAACACCGTCGACGGCGGGAAGCGGCACGAACTCGCCCTGACCGTCCGGAACCAGGACGGGCTGGCCGCCCCCACCGGGGTCAAGCTCAAGGTCGAGGCGTCCTTCGACGAGGGCAAGAGCTGGAACGGACGGGTCCGTGTCGAGGACCGCGGCCACAACCGGTTCACCGCGACCATCGAGCGCCCGGGCGACCAGCGGAAGGGTGCGTACGTGACCCTGCGGGTCACGGCCTCCGACAAGGCGGGCAACACGGTGCAGCAGACCGTGGAACGGGCCTACCTGCTCGGTAAGTGAGCAAGCGCCTCCGCGGCAACCCCGCGGAGGCGCGGGCCGAGCCATCACGGCGGGTGCCGGGGGTACGACCCCCGGCACCCGCCGTTCGCCGTGGGGCGTGGGCGGTGGGGCGGCTCAGTCCAAGCGGGATGCCAGCCCCTCGAACCAGTCGGCCAGCGCGGCGGGCGTGTCGCCGTCGAGACGGTCCATGTCAAGATCCCGCCGGACGTCCCGGCCGTGGCCCTCGTCGCGCTCGGCTGTGCCATGCCCACGGTGCCGCACGCCCCGGACCGGCTGGGCGGCATCCGGTACGGGCAGAACGTCATCGTCCAGGGCTCGGGGCCGGTCGGCCTCGCCGCCACGACCACGATCGACGTGACGAAGACCGACGAGCACGAGCGGGCCGCCGCCGTCCTGGAGATCACGGACGTGCGCGGCGCCAACATCCGCGTCATCGGCGTCTTGCCGACCCCGCGGCACGTGTACGACACGATCCGGATCACCCGGATGTGCCATCAGCGGTTCCCGCTCGCCGTGATCGTCACCCACCGCTTCCCGCTGGAGCAGGCGCAGGACGCGTTGGGGAACGCCGTTGCGTACCCTTGCGGCATGCGCATGCGCCCCACCCTGAGCTGGACCCCTCCCGAGGACCTACCACCGGGCACCACGGATCTGGAGCCGGTCGCCGATGCGCTGAGGGCCGGCGGGGTGCTGGTGCTCAGCGGGGCGGGCATCTCCACGGAGTCGGGCATCCCCGACTACCGCGGCGAGGGCGGGAGCCTGAGCCGGCACACCCCGATGACCTACCAGGACTTCACTGGCAGCGCACAGGCCCGGCGCCGGTACTGGGCGCGCAGCCACCTGGGCTGGCGGACCTTCGGCCGCGCCCGCCCCAACGCCGGGCACCGTGTGGTGGCCGCGTTCGGGCGGCACGGCCTGCTCTCGGGTGCGATCACCCAGAACGTCGACGGCCTGCACCAGGCCGCCGGCAGCGACGACGTGGTGGAGCTCCACGGAAGCCTGGCCCGGGTCGTCTGCCTTTCCTGCGGCGCCCTCAGCCCGCGCGGCGAACTCGCCCGGCGGCTGGAGGAGGCCAACTCCGGCTTCGAGCCGGTGGCCGCGGGGATCAATCCGGACGGTGACGCCGACCTCACCGACGACCAGGTCGGGGACTTCCGTGTGGTGCCCTGTACGGTCTGCGGCGGCGTCCTCAAGCCGGACGTGGTGTTCTTCGGCGAGGCCGTTCCGCCGGGACGGGTCGAGCGGTGCCGCGAGCTGGTCCGTGAGGCGTCCTCGCTGCTGGTGCTGGGATCGTCGCTGACGGTGATGTCCGGGCTGCGGTTCGTCCGGCAGGCGGCCCAGGCCGGGAAGCCGGTGCTCATCGTCAACCGGGACCCGACCCGCGGCGACCAGTACGCCCTCGCCCGCGTCGAGCTCCCGCTGGGAACGGCCCTCACCTCCGTGGCCGGCCGGCTGGACCTCCCCGTCGACGGTCAGGCGGCGGCTCCGGCGGGTTGCTGACGTTCCGTTGACGACCTGCCGGTGATCCCGCCGGGCGACCGCGCCCGTCCGGCCCGCCCACCACAGGACCAATCGTCAGGGTGCCGCCACGAACCGGCTCAGCCGATACGTGGTCGGCTGGGCTCATCAACGCCCTCGCGGACGAGGCACGTTCGCAGGCGCACGAGAACACCGCCCACGGAAATCCGTTCTTCGGCGCGGCGGCCGCCCACGAGGGCGGCCCGAGGAGGTGTTCGGTTATCTGACGGCGACCGACAAGACGCTGCCGCCCACCTGAAACAGGCGGGCGGCGCGCACGTGAGCCGTGCCGTCGGCGGGCCGGCCTACCTACCGCGCGGGCGCGCGGGCGTCATTCGAAGACGATGACCTGGCGGCCGATGACGTCGCCGTGGCCGAGGGCCTCGAGGTTGTCATTGATGTCCTCGAGCCTGACTTTGGTGACGTTGTGCTTGACGAGGCCGGCTTCGGCCAGGGAGAGCACCTCGACCAGGTCCAGATGGTTGCCCCAGAAGGAGCCCATGTAGGTCAGTTCCGTCCCCACGAAGGGGAACTGCTTGTGCTCGACGTGGTGGCTCATGAGGCCGACGGCCGCCAGTACCCCTTCGGGGCCCAGCAGGTCGAACCCCATGGAGATGGACGCGTTGCTGCCGACGCAGTCCAGGATGGCATCGATCGTCCTGCGGCCGGTGAGCTGTTCCAGCTCGTCCTGGATGGTCTCGGTGGACTTGTCGCGGACGTTGATCCCGTAGTCGGCGCCGTTCTCCTTCGCCACGTCCAGCTTGCCGTCCTTGCGGGCGAGGGCCACCACGGTCGCTCCGCCGCCGAGCAGCTTCGCGTACTGGACTGCGTAGCTGCCCAGGCCCCCGATGCCCGTGACGGCGACGGTACGGCCGGGGCCGAGCTTGCCGGTGTCCCGGAGCTTGCGCATCCCGCGGTACGGGGTCATGCCCGCGTCGGTCATCGGGGCGAGGACCTCGGGCGTCTTCGCCGCGTTCTCCGAGACGGGGATCGCGTGTCGGCATTCCACGGCCATGTACTCGGCGAAGCCTCCGGGAGGTCCGAAGCCCACCCACCTGCCGTTGCCGCTGCACAGCTGTTCGTTGCCCTCCCGGCACTGGCGGCAAGTGCCGTCGCCCCAGCTGGGGTTGACCACGACCATGTCGCCCTCGGAGTAGCCCACCGATTTCGGTACGGCGCTGCCCATCCCCGCCACCCGGCCGGTGACCTCGTGGCCGGGGATGTAGGGGAGGTCCACGGGGAACGGTCCCTCGAAGTAGCCGTTGAGGAGCTGGTAGTCGCTGCGGCACATGCCGGTCGCGGCGACCTTCAGCAGGATCTCGTCCGGTGCCGGGTCGGGCATGGGGACGTCTTCGATGCGCAGGGGCTCCTTGTACCCGTGCATCCGAGCTGCTTGCATCTGCATGGGGGTGCCTCGCTTTCGCCGGCGGGCAGCACTACGTGCCGGTGCAGCGTGACGATCTCGCAATGCTGCGCCGGTCGAGGTGGCCGCCGCTCCGCTTCGGATACCTCCAGGGTCCTGCGCCAGCCGACGCCGCGCATCCGGAGCCGAGGGCGGGGGAGTGCGATCCGTCGCCGTCCGGTCGCTGACCGCAACTCGGTTGAATGTGCGTGCCACTTCACGCCCTCCGGGCGGGAGCGGCGGCACCGCGGTACCGCACGTTCGCGCGGTGGCCCGCTGCCCGGCCGGGACCTACGGTTGGTGGATGGGAGTGCCACGCCGGATGCGTGGTCGCACGGCGGCACCGGCGCGCTGGAGCGGGCCTGTGCCGCTGTGCGTCGCCGGCGCCGGCGGGACGTTCGACGTCCGCCGAGCAGGCGCGCGGTCGCCCGGCCACCCACCGAGGCCTACGGTTGACCGGTGGGAGTGCGGCGCTGGACGGAGTGGCTGCGGGCCCGGGATCCCGGGTTGGCCGCGGTACGCCGTGCCGCACGCGTCACGGTGGTCGCGTGCGCGGGGTTCTATGCTGCGCGGTACGGGCTGGGCGACCGGACGGTCGCGATCTACGCCCTCTTCGGTGCCGTCGCGGCGGGTGGGTTGTCGTCCGTGCCGGGGACGCCGCGTCAGCGGGCGGTGACGCTGCTGGCGGTGCTGCCGCTCGCGATGGCGCTGGTGACGCTCGGTACATGGCTGGCGGCGTACGGGTGGGCGGCGGCGCTGGGGATGCTCGTGGTGGGGTTCCTCGTGACGTACAGCGGGGTCGGCGGGCCGAAGTTCGTCGGGCTGGCCAACGGGCTGCAGCTGTTCTACATCCTGCCGTGCTTCCCGCCGTACGCGCCTTCGACGTTGGGGTTGCGGCTCACGGGCCTGGTCGCCGGGATGGCCTTGATGGCGGCCGCCGAGCTGTGGCTGTGGCCGGCGGCGCGTCCGGGCCGCTACCACGACCGGCTGGCGCGGGCGGGGCAGGTGGCCGCCGGTGCCCTGTACGGCTTGGCGGCGGATCCGCCGCGGCGCTCCGACCCGGCGCTGCTGCTGGAGGTGTCGCAGGCGCTGCGCATGAGTCACGTACCCGCCGACGAGCGTCCGGTGTCGGCGTCGGCGCGGGACCGGGCGCTGTCCGAGGGCGCCGGGCACATGCGGCATCTGCTGGCGCAGGCACGGCAGCTGGAGGAGTCGGCGGCCGAGGGGGCGGCACTGAGCGAACCCGTCGCGAAGGGGCTGCTGCTGGCGTCCGCCGCCACGTGCGAGGACGTGGCGCGGGCCCTGACGGGGAAGGCACCGCCGCCGATGCCGGCCCTGTGCGGCGACGCGGTGCGGGCGTTCGAGTCGCACCGCGGCCAACCGCGCGAGGCGGGCACGGACTCGGCGACGATGGTGCGGAACGGCGCGATCGCCCTCGACATCACGCACACGGCGGACCTGGTGGTGGCGGCGACCCGGATCGCGTTGGGCGCCCCGGTGCCCGCCGGGACCGCGTCGCCGGAGGTACGGGGCGCGTTCTGGTACGCGGGCCGGTCGACGGCGGAGTTGTACTACCGGCGGGTGCTGGCCCACCTCACCCCGCGGTCGGTGTGCTTCCAGAACGCGGTGCGCATCGCGGTGGCCCTTGCGGCGGCGCGCTTGGTCGTGGGCCAGCTGGGCCTGGCGCACGGCTTCTGGGCGCTGCTGACGACCCTGACCGTGATGCGGACGAGTGCCGCCGACACCCGTACCGCTCTGCGGCCCGCGCTGCGCGGGACACTCGCGGGGGCGGTCGTCGCGGCACTGATCCTGCACTTCGCCGCGGACGCGCCGGCCGTGTACACGGTGATGCTGCCGCCCTGCATGCTGCTGGCGTTCGCGTCGGGCACGGTGCTGGGTCCGGGATGGGGGCAGGCGTTCTTCACCCTCACCGTGGCGGCGGCCTTCGCGCAGGTGGCCCCCAGCGGGCCCGAGCTGGCGGCAGCCCGGGTGCTGGACGTGCTGGCCGGGGCGCTGATCGGTGCGGTCGTCGGACTGCTCGCGTGGCCTCACGGCGGCACCGGGGAGCTGCGGAGGGCCTGCGCGCGCGTGCTGGACGAGGGCACCCGCGCGGTCACGGACGTGACCGGCACCATCACCGAGGGCGTGCGGGTCACCGACGCCCTGCCCAGGGCGAGGCTCGCGCAGCGGATCGCGGAGGCGAGCTACGCCGAGTACGCCACCGAACGACACCCCCCGCGGCGCGCTGGGGCGTCCTCCGACACCGACTTCCAGGTGATCATGCTGGTGGGCAACCGGGTCATCACGATGGGGCAGGTCCTGCTGGACAACTGCCCGCCGGGCGCGCTGTCCGCCTGGCCGCGGAGTGCCACGCACCTACGCGACGCCGCCCACAGGCTCCGGCTGTCCACGCTGCCGTTCAGCCACGCACTGCGCTCGGGCGAGGAGCAGGCCGCCCCCGTGGACGGCACCACCGACGACGCCCCGGCCGACACC
This sequence comes from Streptomyces sp. PA03-1a, assembly GCF_033792805.1. NCBI lineage: Bacteria > Bacillati > Actinomycetota > Actinomycetes > Kitasatosporales > Streptomycetaceae > Streptomyces > Streptomyces sp. PA03-1a. Next base: position 114,287 of record NZ_JARAVO010000001.1, on the reverse strand, counting down.
ACCGTGATCCACGACGTCTGCCTCGCGTCGCCCGGCCGGGCCCCCGACCCGCTGCTGTACTACGCCGTGGACGCCGCCATCTGGCTGGCCAGTCTGCGGCGCGCGATCGGCGCTGCCCGCTCGCCGCGCACGGCGGCCGGTACGACGACCTCCCCGTGGCGCTGACGTCCCCGCGACGCCGGATGCCTCGAGGCGCGGCCTGAATTGCCGGTCGGAATGGCCGGTCCTAGCGTGGAAGCATGGCCATCGCAACGATCAGCCCCGTGACCGGCGAGGTCCTCGAGCGGTTCGACGAACTCACCCCCGGGGAACTCGAGGACAAACTGGCCCGGGCGGCCGCCGCGGCCGCGTCGTACCGCCTGACGACACCGGAGCAGCGAGCGGGATGGGTCGAACAGGCCGCCGACCACCTGGAGAAGGAGGCCGACGCCGTCGCCCGGCTGCTCACCACGGAGATGGGCAAGACGCTCCGGTCCGCCCGGGAGGAAGTGGTCAAGTGCGTGCGCGGGCTGCGCTTCTACGCCGCCGAGGCACCCGCGTTCCTGCGGGACCGGACCGGTGACGGCCCGAGCGTCGGCGCGCGGCAGACGTACGTCACCTACCAGCCGCTCGGTGTGGTCCTGGCGGTGATGCCGTGGAACTTCCCGCTGTGGCAGGCGATGCGGTTCGCCGCGCCCGCGTTGATGGCGGGCAACGTGGGCCTGCTCAAGCACGCCTCCAACGTGCCCCGGACCGCTCTCTACATGGAGCGGCTGTTCCGTGACGCGGGCTTCCCGGACGACGTGTTCCAGACCCTGCTGATCTCCTCCGGACGGGTCGAGCAGGTGCTGCGGGACGAGCGCCTGGCGGCCGCGACGCTCACCGGCAGCGAACCCGCGGGACGGTCGGTGGCCGCCATCGCCGGGGACGAGATCAAGAAGGTGGTCCTCGAACTCGGCGGTTCCGACCCCTTCATCGTGATGCCGTCCACGGACCTGGAGCGGGCCACCGACGCCGCGGTCAGGGCACGGTGCCTCAACAACGGGCAGTCGTGCATCAACGGCAAGCGGTTCTTCGTCCACGCGGACATCGCCGAGGCCTTCATCGGGATGTTCGTCGCGAAGATGGGCGCGCTGGTCGTGGGGGACCCGATGGACGACGGGACCGACGTCGGCCCGCTGGCCACCGAGTCCGGCCGCCGTGACGTGGAGGCCTACGTGGACGATGCCGTGAGCAAGGGGGCGACGGTGCTGGTGGGCGGGGAACGACCGGACCGGCCCGGCTGGTTCTACCCTCCCACGGTGCTCACCGACATTACTCCCGACATGAAGATGTTCCACGAGGAGGTCTTCGGCCCGGTGGCGCAGGTGTGGACGGTGTCCTCGCTGGAGGAGGCACTCCGGATCGCCAACGGCCACCCGTACGGGCTGGGTTCCAACCTGTGGAGCGAGGACGAGGCGGACCGGGCGCTGTTCGTACGTGACGTGCAGTCGGGCATGGCCTTCATCAACGGCAACACGACCAGCTACCCGGAGATCCCATTCGGCGGAGTGAAGCGCAGCGGGTACGGACGCGAACTGTCGGACCTGGGCATGCGCGAGTTCATGAACGCCAAGACCGTCTGGATCGGCGGGAGCGCGGGCGGCACGTCGTAGCAGAAAGCGAGGGACCGTCATGATCAAGCCCTATGCCCCCTACGACTTCATGCCGCCGATCCCGGGCTTCTCGGTGACCTCGCAGTCCCTGGCCGACGGCGGGCAACTGGCGCGCGAGCACGTGAGCGGCATCCTGGGGGCGGGCGGATCGGACGTCTCACCGCAGCTGAGCTGGTCCGGCTTCCCCGAGGGGACCCGTAGTTTCACGGTCGCGATGTTCGACCCCGACGTGCCCACCGCCTCGGGCTTCTGGCACTGGGCCGTGGCCAACCTCCCCGCCTCCGTGACCGACCTGCCGGCCGGGGCGGGAGACGGAAGCGCGCTGCCGGGCGGCGCGGTGACGCTGCCCAACGACGCCGGCTACCGGAGGTACCTCGGTCCGGCGACACCTCCGGGCAACGGCCCGGACCGCTACTTCCTCGTGGTGCACGCCGTCGACGTGGAGAAGCTGGACGTGTCCGAGACGACGGCACCCGCCCTCATGGAGTTCCAGCTGTTCACGCACGCGATCGCGCGGGCGACCATGTACGGCACCTTCGAACGATGACAGGGCCCGGGGCCTACAGGATGCCGCGGCCCGGATCGTCGCCACCGCCGGCGGCTCGGCGGTCCCGCACGTACGCGGCGGGAGTGGCCCCGTAGCCCGACTTGAAGTTCCTGATGAAGTGACTGGTGTCCGAGAAGCGCCAGCGTGCCGCGATCTCGGCGATCCCGGCCGTGGTGTCCGGGTCCACGAGTTCGTCGTGGGCCTTCTGCAGACGCCGCCTGCGGACGCAGGCCATCACGGAGTCGTCCGCGGCCGAGAAGCTCCGGTGCAGTGTCCGAAGGGACACTCCCACGTGCCGGGCGACCATCGCCGGAGACAGGTCTCCGCTTTCGAGATGCCTTTCGATGACGTTCCTGGCGGCCGCCACGATGGCCCCGGGGTGGTCGTCGAGCGCCGAACCGGGACGTTCCGAGAAGATGCCCGAGAACAGGGTCGCGCAGGCGTCACGCGCCATGCGCCGTGCTGTGTCCGACGTCTCCAGTTCCCGGCTGCTGCTCCGCACCGCCTCGAGGTAGTTGAGGAGGAACCGCACCTCGGGCGCCGAGGTGTCGGCGACGTAAGCCTGGCCCAGCTGTTTCCCCGATCCGACGTGCGGGAGCACCAGGTGACGCGGGATGGAGATGACGTGCACATTCGTGGCCGACGAACAGGAGAACCGCCAGGAGGACTTCGTGTCGCGGATGCAGATCTGTCCTGGTTTGACGTAGTACGTCTTCTTGCCCGCCAGGAACTCGATCCAGCCCGAGGTCACCACGTCGGCGACGATCGGATCCTGGGGCAGGTTCTTCCCGGAAACCCCTGTCAGGGAATCGACGTAGACCTGGGCGGACAGCAATCCGTCGATGAGCTGGCCACGTGCGTCGAAGCGAAATCCGCGAGAAGCGGCGGAGTGCGGGACGGCGAGGCGTGTGAGGTGTGAGAACGGACCGTGCTCTCCGAAAGGGTTGTGTTCCCGGTGGCGGAAATGCCGCTCGGAGGATTCCGCCTGTTCGGCGGTGAGGCGCATTCCGGCGCGGTAGGCGATGGTGCTGTCGGGACTCGGCATGGCGGTCGCCAAGCCTGCCGATCGCTCGTATTCCACCTGCACCCTCTCACGATCGCTTCGCGATCCTCCACCGGAGGTGCCGAGCGATCGATGCCTTGCCAACCGATGCGTGCGTGTTCGAGTGTACTACTGGTTCGGAATTCAACAACTCGCCACGCGCCCCGCGGAATGGATCCGGTACGTCCGTGGCACGGATCTTCCATGGCGTGGCACGCATTTCCAGAGGGCCTTGTGTGCTGCCGCAGGCCGTCCATGCCGAATCCCACACGATTTGCACCCCCAAGCGGCGCCCGCCGACAATCGATCCATAGGGAACATCGGCTCTTTCGCGTCCCGTTCTCGGGCGGCGCCGGCTCGTGCCCGTCGCGGACGCCGCGACGGAGGGGCCCAGCACTCGCTACCGGAGGTATGCCATGGCCCAGGTCATCGCCGGCCCCAGGATCACCGGGGTCCGCCACCTCTCTTTCACCGTGTCCAACCTGGAGGACAGCCTGGACTGGTACCAGCGGCTGTTCAGCGCCGAACGCGTCGACTACAGGTTCAACCACCTCTACCGGGAATCGACGGGGTACGGGGTGCTGCTGGTCACCCCGGATTCCGGCCTGGTGATCGGGTTGCACAAGAACACGGGGAACCAGCACGAGGGCTTCCTCGAATCCCGGACCGGTCTTGACCACATCTCGTTCCAGGTCGGCTCCCGCACCGACCTCGAGTCCTGGATGACCTGGCTCGACGAGCTGGGCATCGCGCACACACCCATCAGGGACGAGACCGAGCCGTTCGCCTACTCCACCGTCGTGTTCCGCGACCCCGACAACCTCCAGCTCGAGTTCCTCGCCCTCGCCTGACGGACGCCCGTACGGCGACGGCCTGGACGGGCCGCGCGACGAGCTCGCGTGGTGGTGTCCGCGGCGCGGATGCCCCGGACACCACCACGGATGCGGTGCCGTGCCGTGCGTCAGCCGTGGCTGGGAGGGTTGACCGGGCGCTTGGCGGTGACGTCGCCCTCGTAGACCAGCGCGGTGCGGTGGTTGTACTGGATGGTGAACATCTTCTTGGCGCCGAAGACGACCTTGCCGTCGGCCTTGAAGTAGTCGTCGGTCAGGGCGGGCGGCGCGGTGGCGACGTACGCCTGGCCGGACGGGATGCTGTACATGCTCAGCGGGGCCTGGGTGGAGGCGCCGTACCCGGCCGGGTACTCCGCGGCGTCCGGGTAGCTGGAGCCGTAGACCTTCACCGGCGGGCTGTCGGAGGTCCTGCCGCTCTTGACGACGGTCACGCCGTGGGCGGGGACGGTGTTCCGGCCCTTCGGGTTGTGGAACCAGACCTTGCTGCCGCTGAACCAGATCGCGGTCCAGGCGCCCTGCTTGCCGGCGACCACGAACTGCTGGCCGGCCTGGGCGGTGCTGCCCCAGTCGTTGATCCGGTTCGTCCCGGCGGCGCCGGGGTGGATGGACTGCTCGCCGAAGAGCGGCGCGGTGTCGTCCGGCGCGGTGTGCAGGTAGACGAAGTTGGCGGGCTGCTCGACGTCCGTGCAGGCAGGCGTGGCGCCGGTCGGGTCGTCGGACGGGCAGATCTGGACGGTCTGCCGGTTGCCGGCGAAGCCGGGGGCGATGGTGACGACGCTGCCGACCTGGCCGACACCGTGCCTGCCGGTCAGCGGGGCGCCGACCAGGGCCATGAAGTGCTCCCAGTCCCAGGACGGTCCCGGGTCCCAGTGCATGCCCGACACGGTCGCCGACGTCGGGCCGACAACGTTGTCGTGACCGATGACGTGCTGCCGGTCGAGCGGGATGTCGAAGCGCTCGGCCAGGTAGGTCACCAGTTCCGCCGTGGCCTCGTACTGGGCCTCGGTGTACCAGGTCGCCCCGTGCGCGGCGTAGCCCTCGTGCTCGATGCCGATGGAGTGCATGTTGGTGGAGTAGTTGCCCGCGTGGAACGCCAGGTCCTTCGTGGGGACCATCTGCGTGACCGCACCGTCGGCGGACCGCATCACGTAGTGCGCGGAACTCCCGCCCGCCGTCTGGAACGTGGCGATCGCCGACTCGTACGAGGACTCGGTGTCGTGGATGACGATCGAGTCGATCCGGATCCCGTTGGCCGGGCGGTCGGACACCTGGCCGTTGGACGGGGCGGCCGGCACGAAGGTGCAGTCCACGGTGGTGGGGCACTCGGTGTCCGTCGTCGCCGCCGAGGTCAGGCGCAGGCGGTCCAGCTGGCCGGTGGCCGGGGTCACTCCCGGCCCGGCCGCCAGTGCCACCCGCTGACCGTCGGCCGTGGTGCGCTTTGCGCCCTTCTTCAGCGTGGCGTAGACCCGGTCGGCGAACGCCCGGGCGCCCTGCCGTTGCGTGGACTGGCTGTAGCGGGCCACCGCGCCGTACCAGTCGTCCGGATCCGTCGAAGCCTTCCCGCCGGTCGCCTCCTGGTACGACGCCAGCAGGGCGGCCCCGCCACGGATGTTGGCCGTCGCGTTCTCGCGCAGGTCCTTCACGGACAGGCCGGTGAGCTTCGCCGCGGCCTGGAGCGTGTGCAGCGCCGGGTCCGCGGCCAGTTCGGCCACGTCCGCCCGGCCGGCCATGCCGGCGTCACCGGCGGAGAGCATCGACGGCGTGACATCCGTGAGATGCATCGGCCCGTAGCCGCCATCCGTGCTGTGCTGCCCGGCATGCGCGTCCCACGCCGACTCCTGGTACGCCACCGCGAGCAGCACCTGCTCCGGTACGTCGAACTCCGCGGCCGCGGCCGTGAAGTCGGCCTGCCGCGTGGAGGTGGAGGGGGAGTTCTCGCCTGTCGCCTGTGCCACCACCGGCACCGCCACCGCACCGGCCACCGCCAGTGCCGCGGCCGCGAGCAGCACGGGCCGACGCCGTTCGGCATGCCGCCGGCGAGTCGTTCTCTCTGTCGTCATCAATTATTCCCGAGTGTGTCTGAGACGGTCATGTCGCCCTGTGGGCGAGCTGACTGACACGGCATGAGCCGTTCTGCGAGGCACTCCGGACTCCCTACGGAGGTGTGCCTGCCGTCTGTCGGCGCCGAACCGCGTCCGGCGTTCGCTCGCAATCGACCTGAGGACGGTTGGTGACGCTAGCAGAGCGCGGCGGACGGAATCAAAGAAGACAGTGCTGCCGGCGGAATTCCCGGAAGTTGTGAACATGGCGTGAATCCTTTTGAGGGGCAGACCGGTTGGGCCTTTCATGCCGTCAGTTCGCCGAGAGCACGCGGGCGTCATTTGTCCATCCCCGCCGGTAATTCCTGCCACGAGGCACGCAGATGACATTTCTTGGTCCCCGACGTCCGGCGGGCACGACATGGACGCCGGACGTCGGGGGGCTTGTGCGAAGGTGCCGCGGCGCACGGGGGAGCGGGCTCGCACCCGTGGCCGCCCTCGACCGCAGCTGCGGCACGTCGCGCGTGCGCCATCAGGGGCCCGCAACGCCGCAGTGGTGTTGCGGGCCCTCTGCCGTGCAGGTGGCACGACGATCTCCGTCCCCTGGGGAGGGCGGGATGAGCGGGCGTCGGCTGAGCCGACCCTGCCGTGGCCGGAGAGGCGTCAACCCCTGCAACTCCTGGCGGCCGACCGGCATGTGACCGGCCGCCAAGGGTCAATTCGGTCGCCGAAACCGTCAGCGTCGAGATTCGCGTGGATCGTGCCGAAACGGTACGACTGCGGCGGTGTTCTCTTTGACGATGCCGGACACGACGAACCTTCCCCACTGACTTTCCGCTTGCGCACACTCGGCGAAGCGCCGCCACGACAGTGCACGGGGCATTCCGCGTAACGGCTCCACCATCCGATCAGGTGAAGCGCGGTGCTGTATAGAACCTTGACGCCACGACCCGACCGGGCCGGAGTGGCACGGATTACTGCACGGCGGACGGCATGGAGCCGTCCACGTCGGTGAAGCCGTAGTGGAGTGCGAGGTCGCTCGTCGACACCGCGGATCCCGAGCGGTCCCGTACCGCGGGATCGCCTGCCAGCGCCACCACGCCCCGCCCGACGAAACGCGGCGACTCCGCCGCGCCCACGTCGAACCTGCCCTCGCCCGGGAGCTCGATCTCGCTGCGGCCGTGGCCGGTCGCGCGCGCGGCGGCGTCGACCAACTCGGTCCGGACCAGGCCGGGCCACACCGACACCACGGACACCTCCCGCGAGCGCAGTTCCACGGCCATGTCCGCCGTCATCCTGTCGAGCGCGGCCTTGCCCACGCCGTACGCGGTGGTGTGGGAGTACTGGCGTGCGCCTGCCGACGAGATGTTGACGATCAGCCCCCGGCCCGCCGTGAACAACAGCGGTGCCGCACGGACGCTCGCCACGTAGTGCGACCGTGTGCCGATGTCCAGCACTTGATCCCACGGGGCGAGCGGCAACTCCCAGAACGGCCTGCCGAGCCACGCCCCGAGGTCCGGCGACGAGAAGACGTTGTTCCCCCGGGGCTGGAGCATCATCGACGCCGTCGAGCACTGGCTGTACGGCGAACTGGACCGCCCGCAGGAGCTGAGCGCACTCACCGAGCGCATGCTCGCGCTCAACCCGCAGCTCCTGGGCCCCCACAAGGCACGCATGGCCGAGATCGTCGAGACCGGGGCACGTCGTCTGGTCGAGGACATGGACACGCCTCCCGACGAGAGGGACGCCCGCATGACGGCCGCGGCGGCGGCGGCGCTGTGCTCGTCCCTCGGCCCCACGCCGACACGTGACGACGTCGTCGCGGCCATGACCTTCCTGCGCGCGGGTGTCGAGGCGTTGGCGGCGAACGGCACGTGAAGGCGCCGTTCGGCTCCGCCCGGTCCGGAGGGGGAACGGCCCGTACGGACGCCTAACGCCGACGCCCACCCCCGGCCGGCAGACGCAGCGTGAACAGCGAGCCCTCGCCGTAGGTGCTCTCGGCGGTGACGGAACCCCCGTGCGCGTGCGCGAGGTTGCGCACGATGGCAAGACCGAGACCGCTGCCGCCCGTACCGCGGTTGCGGGACTTCTCGGCACGCCAGAAGCGGTCGAAGACCCGGGGCAGGTCCTCGGGCCGGATTCCGCCGCCGGTGTCGGCCACGGCGATGACGACCGTGTCGTCCTCCCGGTGCGCCCGGATCGTGACCGTGCCGCCCGACGGGGTGTGGCGGACCGCGTTGGAGACGAGGTTCGCCACAGCCTGACGGAGGCGGACCGGGTCGGCGTCGACGGTGCCGAGGCCGCCCCCGTCCTCGGCCCAGAGGACGACGCCGGCGTGGTCGGCGCGTCCGCGGTGGGCGGTGACGACCTGCTGGAGGAGTTCGGCGACGTCGCACGGCACCTTCTGGAGCCGCAACACTCCGGTGTCGGCGGCGGCGAGGTCCCGGAGGTCGTCCACGACGTGCTGGAGCAGCAGCGCCTCCTCGAGGAGCGAGCCGACGAGGGCGCGGTCGGCCGGGACGACGCCGTCGTCGGCGGCTTCGAGCCAGCCGCGGATGTTGCTCAGCGGAGTGCGGAGCTCATGGGCGATGTCACCGACCATCTCGGTGCGCAGCCGTTCCAGCTCGGCGCGGTGCCGGGACATCTCGTTGAACACCTCGGCGAGCCGGCCGATCTCGTCCTTGCCGGTCACCTGGACGCGAGCGGCGAGGTCACCCGCCTTCATGCGGTGGGCGGCCGCCGTGAGGGCCCGCAGCGGCCTGACCAACCGGAGGCCCAGGCCGACGGTGACGGCGACGGTGAGCAGGAGCACGCTGCCGACGACCGCGGCCATGCGGAGGCGGTTGGGTGCGGACAGGTCGAACGGCGAGACGGCGGCGGCCTGGTCCGGGGAGCCGATGAACAAGAGGGCGGCCGGGGCGACGTACGAGGCGAGCTGCTCGCGGCGGGCGCTGTCCAGGCACGAGGGGACCAGCTGATCGTCCACGGGGGTACGGCTTCCCGTGCCCGTCCAGGTCAGGTCCGGCGCGAGCCGTACCGGACCGCTGCCGCGGCGGCTCAGACAGGTGCCGACCAGGGTGTCGAGCTGGGCGAGCGCACGGGCCTCGGTGCGGGTGGGGCGGTCCAGGGCGTCGTTGGCGCACCTGCTTCCGCTGTAGCCCGGCGCGTCCACGCGGGGTCGTCCGTTGGGGGCCGTGGCGATGGTGGCGCGAATGCCCGGGATCTGGTCGAGGCAGTTGACGCGGCGTTGCGCGAGGGCGGTCAGTTCCGTGCGCTCCGCCGGTGTCAGGCGGAACGGGCCGACGGCGCGGGAGTCGATGCGGTCGCGGCCAGGGGAGCCCGAGATGCCGGCGTCGACGGACAGCGCGTCCACGGTCGCCGACGCCCGGTCGGGCAACGGGGCCCTCGGGCCGGAGTCGGAGTCGGAGTCGGCGATCGGCCGGCGGTCCTGGGTGGTGAGGACGACACGGTGTCCCGTCTCCCGGGCGAGGCCGTCCACCAGCGCCTGCACACCCTGCCAGTCGCCGTGCGTGGCGGCCCTGGCGACGAGGGCCTCGTAGATCCGCGAGTCGTCCGAGATGGCCTGGCCCTGCTCCTGCCGGATCGCCCGGGCGGTCGTGCGGACCGCGAGCCAGGCGGTGGCCGCGATCGAGCACACGGAGATCAGCACCGACAGCGCGAGCAGCCGCACGACCAGGCTGCGGTGGAAGCGGGCGTTCACGCGCTGTCGGACAGGACGTAGCCGACACCGTAGACGGTCAGCAGGCGCACAGGCCGGGCGGGATCGGATTCGATCTTCCGGCGCAGGTTCATGACGTGCGTGTCGACCGTCCGCACGGTGAAGTAGCGCCCGGTGCCGTGCAGGTGCCCGAGGATCTGCTCCCGGGTGAAGACCCGGCCCGGCTGGGCGGCGAGCGTCTCCAGCAGCCGGAACTCCCCGGGCGTGCAGTCCACGGGGGCGCCGTCGCAGGTGACCTGGTGCCGGGACGGGTCGATGCTCAGGCCGGCGACGGTCAGCACCGGATCGCGTTCGGGTTCGGGTTCCGGTCCGGGGACGCGGGGCGCGGCGGGGCGGGCACGGCGCAGCAGGGTGCGCACCCGGGCGGTGAGCTCCCGCGGACTGTACGGCTTGGCCATGTAGTCGTCGGCGCCCAGGTCGAGGCCGAGCAGCAGGTCGTCCTCGGTGCAGCGGGCGGTCACCATCAGGACCGGCAGGTCGGACTCGCGGCGCAGGATGCGGCAGACGTCCAGCCCGTCGACCCTCGGCATCATCACGTCCAGCACGAGGAGCTGCGGGGGATTGCGGCGCAGTTCCTCCAGAGCGGCGCGCCCGTCGTGGACGACGGTCACGGAGTGCCCTTCGTGCTCGAGATAGAGCCGCAGCAGCTCCGCCTGTTTCTCGTCGTCCTCGGCAACCAATATGTGGGCGCTCATGACCGGGAGTATAAGTAGGCCAAGTGGCGCATTCGGGCGCCCCGGGCGGCGTCCGCGCCGGGGCCACAAGATCACGAACACTTCCTGACAGGATGCTGACATCCGTCGGCCACGATCCGGCGGCATGACCCACTCACGTCTCCCTCACCGCTGCCTCGGCGCGGCCGCCGCGCTCGCGTGCGCCACCCTCCTCGCGGGGTGCGGCGGGTCCGCCGGGCACACCGACGCCGAGTCCGGGAAGCGCGACGTCGCCTCCCTGGCGACGGGCTCGCCGTCCGCCACGGCGTCCGGTGCCGCGCCCTCACGAAGCGCCGAGGAAGGCCGTCCGCAACTGCGCCTGGACAGCTCCGACGCCGAGCGCGACCGCTACTGGAACGCGTACGCCACCTGCCTGAAGGACCACGGGCACAAGATGATCCTGTCCCGTGGCCCCTACTCCATCGACCAGCACGACAACAGCCCCACCGCCCGGGCCGCGCAGAAGACCTGTGCCGGGAAACTCCCCCTGCAGCCCCCCGAACTGGACCGCGACAGGAACCCGCACTACGACGACGACTACCGCGCCTACGTCACGTGCCTGAACTCCCACGGACTCAAGGTCGTCGCGCTGCCCGACAACTCCGGCTGGACCTACGACGGCCAGACCACGATGAGCGACACCGAGCAGACCAAGGTCGACAAGAGCTGCACGATGGAGGCCTTCGGTGGCAAGGACCGCTGACCACCGCCTCCCCAGACGGCGACGGCGCCGGCTCACCGTGGCCCTGGCCGTCCTCCTGACCGCCGGTGGCGCGGGAGGGGCCACCGCGGCCTGGAGCGCGCGGCACGGCAGCCCGCAGACCGCGCCGGAACACCCGATCCCGCTCCACACCGTCAAGGTCGTCAGGACCGACCTCTCCACCGACCGGACCCTGCCCGGCACCCTCGGCTACGGCCCGCTCCGGACGCTCAAGGGCAACGGCACCGGAGTGATCACCAAACTGCCCTCTCCGGGCGCGACAGCCGCGCGCGGCAAGCCCCTGTACTGGGTGGACGACCGGCCCGTCACCGTCTTCTTCGGCGACACCCCGTTCTTCCGCGCACTGGACGAGCCCGGTCTGCGCGGCCATGACGTCACGGTGCTGGCGGACAACCTTCGGGCCCTCGGCTACGACATCGGGTACACCGCCGACCGCCGCCCCTCCCGTCTCACGACCGGCGGCTCCGAGTTCACCCCCGCGCTCAGCGCCGCCCTCCGACGCTGGCAGCACGACACCGGGCAGACGGCTACCGGCACCCTGAAGCCCGGCCAAGCGCTGGTCCTTCCGGGCAGGGCGCGCGTCAACACCGTCACCGCCGCCCTCGGTGACCCGGTCGCCGGGGAACTGCTGACGTACACCACCACCGCGAAGTCGGTGGCGGTCAGCGTGGACGCGACCGAGGTCGGCGCACTCCGGACCGGGCAGAGCGTGACGATCACGCTGCCCGACAGCCGCGAGGTCCCCGGCAGGATCACCAGCGTCGCCCGTGCCGTCCAGGGCGGCTCCGGCGAGGAGCAGACGGCCCAGACCGGCCCGCCCACGGTCGCCGTCACCATCACGCCACAGCGGGCAACGGACGTGAAGGACCTGGACTCCGCCTCCGTCCAGGTCCGCTTCACCGCGACCGACCGCAAGGGCGTCCTGGCCGTCCCCGTCACCGCGCTCCTCGCGCTCAGCGAAGGCGGCTACGCCCTGCAGCGGCCCGACTCCTCCCTGGTCGCCGTGGAGACAGGCGTGTTCGCCGACGGCCTGGTCGAGGTGCGCGGCACGGGGGTCGGCGAGGGCATGACAGTGGTGACCTCCTCATGAACTCCGGGCGACCCGCCCTCGCCCTCGTCGTGCGCGAGGTGACCAAGACCTACCCGGGCGACGTCACGGCCCTGGACGGGGTCACCCTCACCGTCGAGGAGGGGGAACTCCTGGCCATCGTGGGCCCCTCCGGCTCCGGGAAGTCCACGCTGCTGCACATCATGGGCACCCTCGACCAGCCGACGAGCGGCACGGTCGAGATCGCCGGCCACGCCGCCGCCGGCCTGTCCGACCGGCGGCTGTCCGCGCTGCGCGCAGGGCTGCTGGGCTTCGTCTTCCAGCACTTCCACCTCACCGACGGCCTCGACGCGACCGAGAACGTCGCCACCGGCCTGCTCTACGCCGGCGTGCCGTCCCGGCTGCGTCGCCCCCGCGCCGAGGAGGCGCTGGCCCGGGTCGGCCTGGCGCACCGCACCCGCCACCTGCCCCAGCAACTGTCAGGCGGCGAACGCCAACGGGTCGCCATCGCCCGCGCACTGGTCAACGAACCCGCCCTCGTCCTCGCGGACGAACCGACCGGAGCCCTGGACAGCGCCAACGGCCAGGCCGTCCTCGACCTGCTCACGCGACTGAACCAGGAAGGCACCACCATCGCCGTCATCACCCACGACCGGGACATCGCCGCTCGCATGCCGCGCCGCATCGAGATGCGCGACGGCCGCGTCGCCTCGGACACCGCCACCCGCACGACCGCCGGGAGCCCGGCATGAACCGACCGATCCGGCTGTCCCCCCTCGACGTCCTGCGGCTGGGACTGCTGGGCCTGCGCACCCGCAGGACCCGCGCCGCGCTGTCCGCCCTGGGCATCGCGATCGGCATCGCCACGCTCGTCGTCGTCACCGGCATCCCCGCGTCCAGCCAGCGGGCGCTCATGGAGGAACTGTCCGCGCTCGGCACCAACATGCTGCGCGCCCAGCCCCAGCCCGACGCCGAGCAGAAGGCCCGGCTGCCGGAGGCGGCGGACGCGATGGCGGCCCGTATCGGCCCGGTGACCAGCGCCACCGCCGTCGCCAACACCCACGCGACCGTGCGGCGTTCCGACCTGTCCGACCCCAACGACTCCATCGGGATCACCGTTCTCGCCGCCAGGACCAACCTGCTGTCCACCGTCGGCGGCACCGTACGCGCGGGCCACTTCCTCGGCCGGGCCACCGAGCGCTTCCCGACAGCCGTCCTCGGCACGCGCGCCGCGTCGCGGCTCGGGATCGACCGGGTCCTCCCGGGACGGGAGCCACTGGTGACGATCGGCGAGCACCGGTTCACGGTGATCGGCATCCTCGAGCCGATGCCGCTCACCCCCGACCTGGAGAGTTCCGTCCTGGTCGGCTGGGACGCGGCGCGCGACGTCCTGGCCTTCGACGGGCATCCCACGGTGGTCTACGTGAAGGCACGCGAGTCACGGATCGAGGCGGTACGCGCGGTCCTGCCCGACTCCGTCAACCCCGAGCTGCCCGGACTGGTCCAGGTCAGCCGGCCCTCGGACGCCCTGGCCGCCAAACGCGCCACCGAGCACGCCTTCTCCGCCCTCTTCCTGGGTCTCGCGGGTGTCGCCCTCCTGGTCGGCGGCATCGGCGTGGCCAACACCATGTTCGTCTCCGTCCTGGAACGACGCCGCGAGATCGGTCTGCGCCGCGCCCTCGGGGCGAACCGCCGCCAGATCCGGGGGCAGTTCCTGACGGAGTCCGTCATGCTGTCCGTGCTCGGCGGGCTCAGCGGCACCCTGCTCGGAGCGGCCGGCACGGCCGCATACGCGATCTCCCAGTCCTGGCCGCCCGTCCTGCCGCCCCTCGCCCTCGCCACCGGCATGGCCGGCGCGATCGCCGTGGGCGCCGCCGCCGGCGTCTACCCCGCCCTGCGCGCCTCGCGCCTGCCCCCGACACAGGCCTTGTCGGCGGTCTGACGCCGGTGTGGGCCGGGGTGCGGTGCGGGCCGGCACCGTTGTGCTGATGCGGTTGCCGGATGTGCCGGACTCCGGCCCGTGCGCCTCGGTCAAGCACTGGTGGACGCTGCCGTCGACCTCATGAACCGGCGCTGGCCGCCGGGCGAACCGGGTGGCGCGGCCGCCGTGCGGCTGGCCGATGGCGGGATCCTGACCAGCGTCGGACTGGACGACCTGCACGGTTCAGTGGCCCTCCTGCCAGGAGACCGGTGCCTTCCTACAGGCCTTCACGCAGGACCGGGTGGTCGTCGCGTCCGTCTGCGTCTGCAGGGACCCGGAGCAGGACCGGGTCCTGATCCTTCCTCCGTGCGGCATCTGCCAGGAGCGACTCGCCCTCTGGGGACCGGCGTGGAGGTTGCGGTACCCAAGGAGGACGATCCGACCGCCCGGGAGGCGCGGACCCTGTCGGAGGGCAACCCCTACTACTGGGGGCGGCAATTCGCCGGCGGGGAATGGCCGTCCTCGGCGCAGCACAGCGGGTGACGAGCCGCCGGTCCGGCCCTACCCGCCGGCGAGGCCCGTGCGCCAGGCCCACAGGGCGATCTCGACGCGGTTGCGGGCGGAGAGCTTCGTCTGGACGTTGCCCAGGTGGGTCTTGACCGTTCCCAGCGACACGAAGAGTTCGGCCGCGATCTCCGCGTTGGTCTTGCCCTCGGCCACCAGCCGGACGACGTCCGTCTCGCGGGAGGACAGGTCGGAGGCTTCCGGCGCGGCGGGTCGGGGTGGCTTGATGCCGCGCAGCAGCCGGATCGTGATCGCGGGGCTGACCAGGGCTTCCCCGGAGTACGCCGCGCGCACCGCCTCGGTCAGGAGCGCCGGGCCGGAGTCCTTGAGGAGGAATCCGGAGGCTCCGTTGTCCAGTGCCTGGTAGACGTACTCGTCGTCGTCGAAGGTGGTGACGACCACGATCCTGGGGGCGTCGCCGGCTCCGGGGCGGTTGAGTTCCCGGAGCGCCTGGAGGCCGTCCATGCGCGGCATGCGGATGTCCATCAGGACGACGTCGGGGTTGAGCGTGCGGGACATCTCCAGGGCCTGGACGCCGTCCTTCGCCTCTCCCACGACCTCGATGTCGTCCTCCGCGCCGAGGATGAGGGAGAACCCGGTGCGGACCATGGCCTGGTCGTCCGCCAGCAGGACACGGATGGTCATCGTGCGCCCCCGGCGGGGATCCGGGCCTGCACGCTCCAGCCCTCCGGGAGCCGGGGGCCGGCGTTCAGGGAACCGCCGAGTGCCGCGGCGCGCTCGTGCAGGCCGGCCAGGCCGTAGCCGCCGTCGGGGTGGTGGCCGCCACGGCTGCGGCCGTCGTTGGTGACCTCGACGGTCACCGCGTCGGGCCGGTCCTGGCGGCGCACGTGGATGTCGAGGGTGCGGACCGCGTCCGCGTGCTTGCGCACGTTGGTGAGGGCCTCCATGACCACCCGGTGGACCGCCGACTGGACGTCGATGGCGATGTCGTCGAAGTCGCCCTCGATGCGCAGCCTCACGTCAGGACCGGTCTCGGAGGTGAAGTGTCCCGCGAGGGAGGCGATGTCGGCGATCGTGCCCGGTGGTGACAGGCGGGCCTGGGCGTCGGGCTCGCGCAGCAGGGTGACCATGCGGCGGATGGCGGTCATGGCCTCGTCGCCGGCCGCCTCGATGCGTTCCAGGGCGGGAAGCACGGCCTGCGGCTTGCTCGCCGCCACGGTCTGGGCGGCCTGGGCGAGCACGACCATGCCGGTCACGTGATGGGCGACGTAGTCGTGGAGGTCCGACGCGATGCCCGTCCGCTGGGCCAGCTGGGCGGCGGTCACCTGGCGCTGGCGGTTGGTCTGGAGCATCCGTACGGACAGGCCCGTGGCGGCGGCGATCACGCCGCCGAGCGCCAGGGCCAGGGCCAGGGCCAGGGCGATGCGCTGGTGGGACTTCAGGGGTTCGAGCACCAGCCCCGCCAGCAGGAGCATGACCGCGAAGGAGGCGCGCATGGGCTCGGCCCGCCATGCGGTCACCCCGATGACCAGGACGGTCACGGCGGCGGCGGTGAACCCGAACGGCACGGTGCTGTAGTCGGCCGGCGGAGTGGCGAGCGTCGCCAGCAGCACGAGGGCTCCCAGCCACAGCGCGCCGTTGCCCAGGGGGACGGCGGTCAGCCGTGGCGTCACCAGGGCGACCACGATCGCCAGGAGGACGGTGAACGGATGGGCCTGGTTCAGGCTCACGTCCAGGATGCCGAGGACCAGCAGGGCCCCGGTGGCCGCCAGCCACCCGATGCCCCGCACCGCCCGTTCGAAGACGCCGTCCGCTGTGGTGCCCACGTTCTCGTCGTCTCCACTTCCGCTCGCCTGCCGAGCGGAAACCGCTCCGGGTGTCGCCTCCAGTGTCACCGATACGCCCCGGAAGCCCTGGATCCATCCGCGCGCACCATCGGTGTGGCCGCGTCCGGCGCCGGGGGCGGAGGCGCTGTGCGCTCCGGCTTCGTGTGGATGTCGTCCGTTCCCGTGCCCAGGACGACGACGTCGAAGACGGTCTGGGCGTAGACCCTGGCGGTGCGCAGCAGGTGGTGCATGCGGTGGTGCCCTCCGTTGCTCTCGTGGTGGATCGCGGCGGCGCCGGGACCCTGGTCGGTGGTGAGGCGGTGCTGCCCGGTCACGGCCGCACCTGCGCCGGGGAGGACGGGTCCGGTGCGGCGAGCGCCCCCCGGACCAGTTCGTCGAGGAGTGCGGGGTAGCCCAGGCCCTGGTGCGTGAACATCTTGGGGACCTGGGACTGGGCGGTCATGCCGGGCATCGTGTTGACCTCGTTCAGCACGGGACCGTCGGGGGTGAGGAAGAAGTCGCAGCGGGCCACTCCGCGGCACCCCAGCGCGGTGAACAGGTCGAGGGACGCCTCGGTGAGCCGGTCCAGCTCGGCAGCGGACAGGGCGGCGGGTATGCGGAACCGGGCTCCGCCGTCGTACTTCTGCTCCGTGTCGAAGAGGCGGCCGTCGTCCAGCAGGATCTCCAGCGGCGGCCCGACCGTCAGGCGCCCGTCCGCGCGCTGCAGCACGGCGAGGTCGACCTCGCGTCCGCTCACGAGGTCCTCGACCAGGACCCGGTCGTCGATCCGGAGCGCCGCGGCGACGGCCGGCGCGAGCTCTGCCGCCTCGGTGACGAGGGCCACTCCGTGACTGGACCCCGCGGCGACGGGCTTGACGACGACCGGGCCGTGGAAGCGCACCTGGTCGGCGTTGGCGGCGGTGACCAGGAAGCCCGGGGCGACGGCGATGCCGACGGCTTCGGCCACCAGCTTGGTCGCCCACTTGTCCATGGCCAGGGCGCCGCCGCGCACACCGGCGCCGACGTACGGCAGATCCGCGAGGTCGAGCAGGGCGGCGAGCGTGCCGTCCTCGCCCTGCGGGCCGTGCATCGCGGGGAACACCACGTCGCAGCCGGCGAGCAGGGTCAGGGCCGCGGACAGGCTCGCCGCGGGCGTGCCCGCCAGCGGGTGCCCGGCGGCGTCCCGCCACACCCCGTCCCGCCCGATGGTGAGCGACAGCACGTCGTAGGCGGTGGGATCGAGTGCCGCGCCGACGGATGCGGCGGAGGCCAGGGACACCTCGTGCTCGTCGCTCCGCCCGCCGCCGATCACGGCGACCCGGACGCGCCGGGCCTCGGACATGGGGATCATGCGGCCACCGCCGGCTGCTGCACCGTGCGGCGCAGTCGCGCGCCCAGGCCGGTCACGATCTCGTGCTCGATGGTGCCGGACCAGCGGGCCCACTCCCGGAGGGTGGGTTCGCCATGGTCACCGGCGCCGAAGACGGTGGCGACGTCGCCGGGGGCGACCGGGCGCTCGCCGGTGTCGACGATGATCTGGTCCATGGAGATCCGGCCCACGACGGGGCGGCGGCGCCCGGCGAGGAGCACTTCGGCCCGGCCGGACGCGGCGCGGGGAAGCCCGTCGGCGTATCCGACGGCCACCAGTGCCAGGTGGGTGCCGCGGCGGGCGCTCCATGTGTGCCCGTAGCCGGCCCGGGTCCCGGCGGTGACCGTGCGGACGGAGACCACGGGGGCGGTCAGCGTGAGCGCGGGCCGCAGCGGGGTCGTCCGCGTCGGATCGATGCCGAAGAGCCCGGCGCCGACACGGCTCAGGTCGAACCGGGTCCGCGGGTCGGTGAGGGTCGCCGAGGTGGCGGCCACGTGCCTGAGGGCCGGCCGCAGGCCGGCCTCGGCCGCGGTGACCGTCGCCGCCCGGAACAGCTCGAGGGCCTGGTCGGTGCACGGGTCGCCCGGGGTGTCCGCGCAGCCCAGGTGACTCATGAGGCCGACCACCCGGACCAGGCCCGCACGCTCCGCGTTCCGGGCCCGACGGCACAGGTCGGCCCATTCCCCGGGGTCGGCACCCTCGCGGGCCATCCCGGTGTCCAACTGGAGGTGGACCTCGGCGGTCCGGCCCGTCCGGGACGCGGCGCGGGCCACGGCGGCCAGGTGCTCGTGCCCGGGAACGGCCAGTGAGACACCCGCCCGCAGTGCCTCCTCGAAAGCGGCGTC
Source organism: Streptomyces sp. PA03-1a (assembly GCF_033792805.1). Lineage (NCBI taxonomy): Bacteria > Bacillati > Actinomycetota > Actinomycetes > Kitasatosporales > Streptomycetaceae > Streptomyces > Streptomyces sp. PA03-1a. The sequence continues at coordinate 95,467 of NZ_JARAVO010000001.1, read as the reverse complement.
GACCGGATTGAGCCAGCTCAGGATCGGCACCCGCAATCCCGCGCGCCTGAGGTGCAGCGCCTCCTCGACGGACGTCACGCCGAGCGAGGTCGCCCCCGCGCCCAGGGCGGCGGAAGCGGCCTCCGCCGCGCCGTGTCCAAAGCCGCCGGCCTTGACCACGGCCATCACGCGGGCGGCGCGCGCCGCGAAGACCCGGGTGTTCGCGGCGACCGCCGTCAGGTCCACCCGCAGCTCCGGCCCGGCCCGGTGACCGGGCAGCGTACGGAGTGGGTCGGCGGTACGGACGGCGGAACCGATCGGTGGAACGCGGTGCATGGGGTGCCCTTCGGAGGTGTCACAGTCAGGCCGGTGCCCTGCGACCGGGAAGGCTCAGGGCATCACCGCAGGTGGGTGAGGTGTGAGCTCCCGCCGGTCCGGGCGCTCGGCCCGGCCCTGCAGCCCGGGCGGGGCCGCCCGCGGATGCGGTGCACGAGCCGGAGCTCATGCCAGGAAGGCTATGAAGCGACGGTGGCCGTCCGCTTCGGGCGGAAGTCGGACCCCTTGGGGCGCCGCTACGACTTTCGGCTGAACGCGGCTGCCACCGAAAGACGAGAACGAAGACCGTTCCGTCACCCCGCCGCCGAGGCGCGTCCCCGTGTGGTCCGGGGGGTCCCGGCCTTCGGCGCGGATGGTGCCCTGGATGTTCCGGACCCCGGCCACCTGAGCCGGGGCGGGTCTTCAGAAAGGTGATCAGCGGCTGTGCGACACATCCCCGCCAGGTCCCCTCCGGCACCAGGCCTCCCGCGGCTGCCCGCTGTCCCCGCGCCCTTGACGGCACCGACGCGGCGCACCCGTCCGACGTCGTCGCCGGGTTCGATCGCGACGCCGTGCCGTTTCTCGACCGGCTGTACGCCGCGTCGATCCACCTGACCGATGACCGCGCCGCAGCGGGGGACTGGTCGAGCGGACGTACGTGCGGGCACCGACACCGACACCGACACTGACACCGACACCGCCGCCGGCGTCGGCGCCACCCGGGGTCAGGCCCGCCGGGGGTGGAACGTAACCCAGGCCTTGTGCGCACCCTGAGGCGAGCGACGTCGTCCGCGCTGATCGAGCCGATGCGTCGTAAGGGCTTCGTCTCCCGAGGTTTCGGTAGCGCGTGGGAGGCTAGGCGACCCTACGGAGCCGCCCGCCCGGTTGCGTGTGGTGATGGTGCACAAGGCCGGGCGGGCTCCCGGCGCGGTTCCGCCAGCCGCGATCGCCCCCTCGGCAGCGGCTCCGGCCTGTGATTCACGATGCCCCTGGCCGGGGCCGCCCGGACATGGAGAAGGGCCCCGTGTCGCCATCGGGGCCCTCGGGCCGTGCCCGCGGTGGTGGCCGCGGACAACTCGACAAGCGTAGCCACACCCCGCGCCGTCCGACGTGGTCTTGCGGCCGACGCGCCGCAAAGGCCCACCAGGCCGGTGCCTGCGGCCCGGACCTCAGAACCGGGCCGGCAGCCAGCCCCGCTGCACGGCGCGCACGCCGGCCTCGAAACGGCTGCGTGCGTCGAGGCGGTCCATCAGCTCGGAGGCGATCCGCCGGGCCGTGCGGTGCGACACCCCGAGCCGCTTGGCGATCGCCTCGTCGGTGTGGCCCTCGGCCAGGAGCCGGAGGGTGGTCGCCTGCTGGCCGGTGAGCCCGTGCGGGTCGGTCGGCACGATCTCGCCGAGCGGCTGGGCGGCATCCCAGGTGGTCTCGAAGAGCGCGCACAGCGCGGTGAGCGTGCCCTGGCCGGTCAGCAGGACGGCGCCCGCGGCGGTGTCGTCGCTGCTGACCGGGATCATGGCGGTCAGCCGGTCCATGATGATCATCCGGGTCGGCAGGGACGGGGTCGTGCGGATCAGGCCGCCCAGCCCGGCCAGCCACGTGGCGTGCTCGACGGTGGGCCGGTGGGTGCGGACGCTGTCGAGGTAGATCGTGCGCATGCGCACCCCGCGGTCGAGCAGGTCCTCGTTGAGCGGCCGTGAAGCGGCCATGTTCTCCGCGGTCTGCGGACCGCCAGGGGCGAAGGTCAGGAATTCCTCGCGTACCTCGCGGGTGAGCACGGTCAGCCGGTCGCGTATCCGGTCGAGGCCCACCAGATGCTCCACCCCGGGATGGCTGGTGGCGGGACGGAGCTCGGCGTACTCGGAGATGAGCTGGGCCGCGGCGGCCCGCGAGGCTTCGAGGCGCTGCTGCTGGGCGGCCAGTTGGGCCTGCTGGCGGCCCATCAGGACCTCCATGCCGACGTCCGGTGAGACGGCCCGGAGGCGGCCCGCGTCCCCGGCGGCCGGGCGTACCAAGGCCAGCTCGCTCAGTGTGTCGAGGGCTTCGCCCACCTCTTCCGCGGAGAGCCCCACGGCGTGGGCGAGGGCCGCGACACCGGCGTTCGGGTCTCTGAGCATGGCGCGGTACACCGTCTCCGCGACGGAATCGAGTCCGAGAGCGGTCAGCATCTGGTTCCCCCTGGTTTTCCTGCGTACGGCATCCCCTGTTCGACGGCGATCTTCGCAGAGCGGCGGGGGATCGTCACGGAGGCAGGACGGAACCGGCCAGGGCCCCAACGGTCCAATGTGCAAACGGACTTGACCACGATTTCGGTTGAGACTCTGGAGCGCATGTACCTGGTCCATGCACATCTGGCACTCCCCTCCGACGAGGAGCTGCCGCAGAACGTCAAGGCGTTGGTGCGATCGGCGATCGTCCCCCGTGACCGCGTCGAGCACGTCGCCGTGCACCCGACCTCTCCCTCCGAACTCACACTCGGCTTGTATCTGCTGGCCGGCGGGCTCGATGAGGCGGAGGAGCGGGCCCTTCGGGTCTGCCGCCGACTGCTGTGCGACGTACCGCAGTTGGCCACGGCGCTGCTGACCGGCGCCGGGGTGCCGCTGATGCCGCTGGCCTTCCTGCCCGAGACGGTGGACTGAACCGGCCCGTGTGGACGCATCAGTCCAAGGCCCTTTCCGTCCATCCCTGAAGCCTTTCCACAGGCTTGAGCTGCGACGAACCTATTGGTCACCGGCCGGGCCGAGCGTCACCGCGGGACGCGAGGACGGGCCGGACATCGCATCTCTCCTCCGGAAGGAACGGAAACAGGCATGCTTCGCAACCGAATCGCCAAGGTCGCCGCGGTCTGCTCTCTCGTCGTCGCTGAGGCTCTCGCCGCCCCGGTGGTCACGCGTCCGTCCACGGCCGACGCGGTTCCGTCCTCTTCCGTCCTCGTCGCCGACGCCGGCTGGCAGGTCACCCCGGCGGACGCAGGCTGGCAGTAGGCCGCCCCGCGACCACCCGACACCGCCTGACCTTCCTGCGGGCGAACACCTCGTACTGACGCCGCCGGACATGCAAAGGGCGGCGCCCCTTCGAAGCGAAGGGGCGCCGCCCTTTATCGCTGGTGGGCGTCGGCCGCCGCGGTCCGCCCGAGTGGATCGGTCTCAGGCGCGGGGGTTCTCACTGACGTCGGTTGCCGAGGATGCAGAACTCGTTGCCTTCTGGGTCCGCCATGACGACCCACGACTGGTCACCCTGGCCGATGTCGACGCGCTTGGCGCCATGGGCCTCGAGACGGGCCACCTCGGCGTCCTGGTCATCGGGCCTGAAGTCGAGATGCAGGCGGCTCTTGCCCTGCTTGAGCTCGTTGATCCGGACGAAGTCCAACCCTGGCATGCGATCCGGCTCCGGCCGGATCTCGAACTCGTCGTCGGAGGAGTGGACCACGACCCAGCCGAGAGCCTCGGCCCACCACTGCCCCAAGGCCACCGGATTCACCGAGTGAACGATTACCTGTTCCCATTCCAAGGTCATCTTCCGAGTGTAGGCCTGCCGCCCCTTCGCACGCAGGCGCTTGAAGCGCTCGGAGCTCCGGGTCGAGGACGCCTCGAAGGCCCCGCGGGGACCGGCGGGGCCTTCGAGGCGTCGGGTGGGGCGTCAGGCGATCTTCTTGTAGCGCAGGGCGACGTACGACGAGGCCGGGTGGCCGCCGATGTCGCCGCTGTAGACGTTCGCGGTCGAGTAGTTCATGTCCGTGGCCGTGCTGCCCTCGGCGTAGTAGTAGAAGGTGCCCGCGTCCTGGTTCTTCCAGCCCGCGAAGAGGACGGCGTGGTCGGAGTAGTCGTTCAGCGCGTCACCGGGCCTGAGGTCGGCCTTGTTGATCTGCGTGCTCACGCTGGGGAGCGTCTCGGTCGTGAGCGAGGTGGTGAGGTGCCAGGTCATGGAGACGAAGCCGGAGCAGTCGGTGCGGTAGGAGTGGTCGCCGTCGACGTCGGTGGCGTAGGCGCTCTGGCTGTACTGGATGTTGCGGTTGTACCAGTCCTTGGCCCGGGCGATGACCTCGTTGCGGTAGATGGTGCCGCCCTGCACGGACTTGGGCGGGGCCGGCGCCACGTAGGCGCAGTTGTTCGCGTAGGCCGACAGCAGGCTCTGGGTCCAGCCGGACGCGTCCACCGGGTCGTCGGAGTGGTACGCGATGTCGCTGCCGTCACCGTCGGTCGGGTCCGAGTCGTGGTACCAGTACATGCCGCCGTTGGTACGGCCGTAGTAGAGGCCGCCGCCCGGCGAGGAGAGCGAGTCCACCGCCGACCAGCCGCTCGGCTTCAGGACCGAGCTGTCCCAGTCGTTCACGCCGTTGATCTTGTAGCTGAGCAGTCGGCCGTCCGCGGTCGAGGCGATGATGCGGTCGTCGCCCGCGGCGGCGAGCGTCTTGAGGACGAAGCCGGTGTCGATCACGACGTGCTGGCCTATGTGGGCGGACCCTGCGGGCTTGGCCTGCGACACCAAGTACTGGTGGAGCTGGCCGTCGACCGTCCCGTAGAGGTGACCCGCGCCGTCGTAGACCAACTTGTCGAAGGTCCAGCCGCCGTCCCAGATCTTGACGACGCCCGCGAGCGTGAGGGACGTGTTGTTCGTCTGCACGTCGACCCGGTACAGGTCGCCGGCGGTCGAAGTGACCAGCACCGTGTTGAAGTTGAGGGACGCCATCGCCTTGGGGGTGAAGCCGAGGTTCGGGCCGATGAGCGTCTTGACGCGGTCGCCGGTGTTCGGCTCGATCTGCGTGTACGTCAGCCGGCCGTCGGACAGCGTGCCGTACATCGACACGTCACCCGTGCACGACGCGACGGCGTGCGCGGCTCCGGCGGTGGTCGCGACCAAGCCGAGGGACATCGCGCTGACGGCGACCACGGCGGCGGTGGTACGACGGACGGCATGGCCCAGCTTCATGATTTCTCCTGCGGTGGGTAGTTCGAGCGGGCGAAGGCACATCCCCGGCCCAAACAGCTGCCCTGCAGGTGCAGCTGTGAAGGATGTCTCGGGTGCGACGCCCGGTGGCAGGAACTACTCTCGCCGCAGGTCACGCGGCTTGGAAGAGAAGATGAATGGACGTAAACGTCCCTGGCCCATTGCGTCCTGACGGTGCGCCGGGCGCGCTGGTGGACTGCGCGATTCTTGTCGCGGACAGACCAATTTCATGTGAAGATCACCACGACCGTCTCCATAAGACACGGAGAAACATCGCAATGGGGGGAACCGTGCGTCCAAGAGGCGTGGAACTTCCGCATGCCGGTGCGGCCGACCTGAGCATCAGACACAAGCTCGGACTGCGCCGCACCGTTCCGGTGGCCGGGGCGGTGTCCCTGGTGGCCGTCGCCGGCATTGCGTTCGGTCTCTGGGCGGCGTTCTTCCGGACGCCCTACGCGCTCGCCGATTCGCCGGGAGTCGATGTGACGGTCCGGGCCGAGGAATCGGACTACCCGGATGTGGCGGAGACTTCCGACGAGGTGGAAACCCTCATCAAGGTGTACGTACAGCGGCTCAAGACGGGAGACGTCGAGGGGCTGGCGAAGCTGTCCGGTCCGGCGTACGAGCACCCCCAGGAGGACGCCGCGACGTTCGTGCGTGAGTACTCCGACGGAGCCGAGGGCCATGTCGAGGCCGTGGTCGTCGAAGGAACGGTCCCGTACTTCAACGACATCGTCCTGACCTATGACAAGACGGGGCAGCGGCAGGAACTGCTCCTGGTGAAGGACAGCGGAAGCTGGTGGGTGGGGCTCGGTGACGGGGATCCTGCCGCCGGCAATGAATAGCTGAACAGCTGCACCTCAAGGCGGTGCGGGCCGCGGTCCCCGGGCCGCTTGAGGAGCCGCCGGGGCGGCCCACCGGCCTCGAGCCAGGTGGAGCCTCCGTTCTCGCTGGTCAGAGCCATAACGGCCTTGATCGTCGGTAATCAGGAGTACGGTGGGGGCACCGAAGGCATTTCGTGCGTTGGCATCAGCGTTGGCGTCGTCGTCGGAACAGGACGCCCGGCGCGCCAGCCGGGCCGGAAGGCGGCGTCATGGCCGCGACGACGATCGGCTCGCCGCCGCTTCACGGACGGGTGGGTGGGATGCCCATCGGCAGCATGCAGGCCGCCCGCCCCGGGGCCGAGGAAGGGCCCGTCCGGGTCAGGCTGGTCCGGCGCGACCTGGGGCCGCACTGGCTGGACGGCGTGTGGTGGCCGCGGACCCACGATCTCGGCAAGGGCCTGCCCGGTCTGCTGGCGGCCCTGGACGAACGCTGGCCGGGCATCAGCCGCATCACGGTGAGCGGTCCGATGTGGCGCATGGGGCCGCAGGAGTTGCGGTTCGGCGGCCGGAGCATGCACATCAACCGGGTCGCCGCGACCCCGCGGCCGAACACCATCTGTCTGGTGTCCTACGGGGTCGGCCGCTGCGACCTCCTGGTCGTGCCTCCGGGCGCGACGCCTGATGAGGCGCGCCGTCTCATGGACTCCGTCGTCGCTTCCGACGGCCCCCGCGCCGGGTGCCCGCCGAGGTGAGGGCCGCCGACGATCAGACGTCGGTGGCGGCGGTGACGGTGTGGCAGGTGAATCCGAGGCGCGTCATGGCACGTGTGACCTCCGCCGCGGTGAAGTCGCGTCGGTCCTGGCGGGTGATTACGGCGCCCACCTGCTTGACCGGGTAGTACTGCTGCCCGATACGTACGGACTCGCCGGCCAGGGGTTCGGGGGAGACGCCGCTCATGGCCTGCTGCACCTCGCTGGGGGTGAGGTCGAAGGGGTAACCGGCGATGATGCAGCGCACTGGGTCTCCACACGATGGTCGGATGTGCCTCGGGGGGTCAGCGTCGCACAGTAAGGCTGCCGGAGCGACAGGAGAAGGACACGAATAATTCGGTCAGCGTGATCCACCGCCGGCGGAGCATGTGTGTTAGCTTTGATGTGTTGCAGTTTTGGTACCCATGAACGTTATGTGCACCTGACCCACAGGTGCATTTTTGTTTTTCCGGTCCTTCCGGAGGGTCATTGCGGCGACAGGAGTCCGCGCAGTGTGGACTTCAGGCAACTGCTCCAGAAGGAGATGCTTCATCATGGCAACTGGCACCGTTAAGTGGTTCAACGCGGAAAAGGGCTTCGGCTTCATCGAGCAGGACGGCGGCGGCGCTGACGTCTTCGCCCACTACTCGAACATCGCCACCCAGGGCTTCCGCGAGCTCCAGGAGGGCCAGAAGGTGAGCTTCGACGTCACGCAGGGCCAGAAGGGCCCGCAGGCCGAGAACATCGTTCCGATCGGCTGACGTCGGAAAGCATCAGGGTCGGGGCCGGCACCCTTCGGGGGGCCGGCCCCTTCCGTATTCCCCGGCAGTCCCACTGGCGGTGGCTCTCAGGTTTCGCCGGTCGCTACGGCGACGTCGCCCTGTGGCCCCGCGCATGCCCGTTTGAGTGTCGAATATTGGGCATGGTTGCAGATAGGGCAAATCATTCCTCTGGGGGTTGATGAAGGAAGGCTGTCATGGTGAAGAAGCACAGTAAGGGCCGGCAGGGCGAGGGTCCGAGCCGGTTCAAGGGCGATGACCAGCACGGATGGTCGCAGGATGTGGACGCGACCCGTCAGGAGGAGAACCCGAGCGCGCATCGCTCCTTCCACCCGGACACCTATGCGCCGGGCGGGAAGAACCGCGAGCCGAGCCCGCAGGACATTGAGGACTCGCTGGAAGGCACGCCCGTGGAAGGCATCTCCCGCAGCGGCGAGGAGCGGTCAGGGAAGTCCGGCAAGAGGGGCATCCAGGACACGGGGCGACGGGGCCCCTCGGGCCGTCCCGGCGGGACGGAGGACGCCTCGGAAACCACCGGGGTGGACCCGCAGGAGCCGTCTGGCGGGCCTCCGCGCGGGAAGCGGGAGACGAATCCCTAGTCTCTCGACGCCGTTTCGCAGCAACGACGGTGGACGCGGGCCCATTCGGGGCCGGATCACGCACGTCTCCGTGCGATCCGGGTGATGGTGACGGTCACGGTGAGGGCCTCCCCGCTCCCGTGGGCCGTGACGAGCGGCATGAGTGACGCCCGGGTCCGGTCGTGGACCGTGCGGGCGACGTCCACGGCCCGGTGACCCTCGGCGAGGACGCAGCGTATCTCCACCTGCCAGCCCGAGCCGTCCGGGTCGCGCGCCACGCGGATGCCTGACAGCGGCGAGGCGAACGTGTCGTGTGCTGATCCCGGAACCGGGCGTGAAGCGGCTCGGGCGAGACGGCTGGCGAGAGTGGGCTGCAAGCCGAGCACCCCGTCGACTCCGAGGGCGGCCTCAGCGGCGCTCCGGCGGATGTCGGCAGGGTCGCAACCCGTCATGGGCCGGTTTCCGGCCCGCCGTGCGCGGGCTCCGAGATGCTCGGCGACCATCCGGCGTAGCGTACGTCGATCACCGTGACGTCTATCGCGGCCGCCAACAGGCCCAGCGCGTTGTGCGCGGCGTCCCGTACCGCGTGTCGCACCAGTGCCGCGGTCTCGGGCAGAGGGCGGTTCAGAGCGGCGGCCAGGGCGATGCTCACGCGTATGCCCGTCGGCTCGTCGGCTCGGGTGAGGCGACAACTGGCGGTCGTGACGCCGAGTACCGAGTCCGCGGCGCTCCGCAGCACGCCGGCCGCGGTGTGTTCGGCGATCCGCAGAGTGCGCGTGGGGTCGCCCAGCGGCAGCATCGGCCCCAGCAGTACCTCGCTGCGGACGATGTCCATGACGCGGGAGACGAGGCTCTGTGTGCTGGGTGGTTCCTGCTCCCGCAGCGCCTGCGTCGCCATGTCCAGTGCGGCCAGGCCGTCGACGGCATCGCGGCAGTAAGGGCACTCGGCGAGGTGGGGGTCCACGGGCGGACCGGTGTCCCTGGCCTGCTCCCAGGCGTGACTGAGAGTGCGCCCGCAGGTGAGCACTTCGTCGCCGGTGTGACGGCGGACCTCGTCGAGGGGGCAGCCGTCCGCCGGAGGCCGGGGGGGATGGTCGTCTAGCGCCATGGGCCCAGTGCCTCCTTCAGGGTTCGTCGTGCCCGGTACAGTCGCCCGCGGACCGTCTGCTCGGTGGTGCCCGTGACGTGGGCGATCTGGGAGTAGGGGAGTCCGTGCAGTTCCCGCAGGATCCAGCAGATGCGCTGCTGCGGTTCCAGCGCGCTGAGCGCACCGGCCAGGGCGTCGGTGAGGGCGTCCTGTTCGGCTGCCCGCGCCGGCGAGCTCCGCATTCCGGGGGCGGCGGGTTCGGCCACCGAGTTCAACGGTACCGGGGCCGGCCGGTGGCGCAGCGAGTTCAGGCAGCGGTTGACGGTGATGCGGTACATCCAGGTCCTGAACGCCGCGCCGTGACGGAAATCGGGCAGGCGCCGCCAGGCGCTGATGAAAGCGTCCTGGACGGCGTCCTCGGCGTCCTGCAGGTTGCCCAGCGTGTGGAAGGCCAGGGCGAGCAGCGGGCGGCTGTGACGCCGCACCAGGATCGCGAATGCCTCCTCGTCGCCTTCGCCGGCCCGGGTCGCCAGCAGGTCGTCCGGCGCGGACGGCAGGCCGTCGGCCAGGCCTGGGGGAACGGGGCCCGGGGACGTGCCGAGTGCGGCCGATCGGCGCGAGGAAGTGCCGGCGCTGTGCGTCATGACCGCACCTCCTCCCTGCGCTGTTACGCGTGCCCGCCTTCAGGCATGTGATGCCGGTTCGCGCATATGCATGACGAATTGCCTCCCGGATGTGTCCAAACCTGTGACGGGCGCCGTACCGGTGCCCGCAGCAACTGATCGAGGCGACTGCCATGACGGACACCACCGACCGTCCCTTCACCGGACAGGACGGCTCCGCCGGGACCGGGACGATGCTCAAGGGGCCGACCGGCGCGAACACCTCCCCCGAAACGCGGGGCCAGACCACCATCGCCGACGGCGTCGTGGCCAAGATCGCGGGAACCGCCGCTCGCGAGGTCCCCGGGATCCACAACCTCGGCGCGGGCATGGCCCGGGCCATGGGCGCCATGCGCGAACGCGTCCCCGGCGGCGGGACCGGAAGCGTGAGCCGCGGGGTGAAGGTCGAGGTGGGCGAGAGCCAGGCCGCGCTGGACCTCGACGTCGTCGTCGAGTACGGCTACGCCATCCCCGATGTGGCAGCAGAGGTCCGCGTCAGCGTCATCTCCGCCGTGGAACGCATGACCGGCCTCGAGGTCGTCGAGGTGAACCTCGTCGTCGACGACGTGAAGCTGCCCGACGACGAAGAGGAAGACGAAACCGAGCCGGGCGAGGGCCGCGTCCGATGACCCCGTCAGTGGGCCGTCGGTGGGTCCACCCACGCGGCACGAAGCGCGCCCGAGGCGGCGGCACACGCCGGCGCGGGACAGGTGAGTGAATCATGAATACAGCGACAGTGGGTCTGGCAGCCGGAATGGCACTGGGATTCGCCGGCTTCTTCGGCGGGTTCTGGGCCTTCCTCCTGGTAGCGGTCCTGGGCGCCGTGGGGTTGGGCGTCGGTCTCGTCCTGCAGGGTGACGCCGACGTGTTCACCCGGCGGCAGCGGGACGTGTCCGGCAGGCGGCCACGGTGAACACCACCACCCGTGCCGCCGGTTCGTCCGGCCGTCCCCCCGGCGAGCCTGCGGACGACGTCCACGGCCGCGTGCCGCCTGCCGCGCGTGGCGCGACGGTGATACCCGACCGGGTCGTGGCCCGCATCGCCGTCCGGGTCGCCGGCACGGCGCTGCGCCGACTCGTCGGCCCGAGGCAGCCGCGCACGGAGCTGGCCGCACCGGGGGCTCGTGCGACCACGTACGGCGGGACGGCACAACTGGCGTTGTCGGTGGACCTTCCCTACCCCGCTGACATCGCCGTCACCTGCCGGCAACTGCAGCGCGAGGTCGCCGAACGGGTGGCCCAACTGACCGGGCTGGACGTCCGTGACGTCACGCTGACGATCCGGCGCCTGGCCACCGTCGGCGGACCCGACCGTGTTCAGTGACCCCGCCGCCTCGGCGGCGCCGGACGGAACCGGCCATCGTCACGCACAGACCAAGGAACCCCCCATGACTCTCCCCTCCGGTATCGCACCTCCCGGTCGCCATGCGTCGCGGCCCAAGACCGAAAGAGCCGCAGACCCGGGCCGGCCCGGCATCCGTGCTCCCGCAGCGAGGTCGCCGGCGCGCGACGGCCGTGGGGCGAGGTCACCTCGCCTGTGGTCGGCACGCCGCATCCCGGCCACCGTGGTGGCTCTGGTGGCAGTCTGCGCCTTCGGGGTGGTGCTGTACGACGTGATCGCCGTGCGTGCCGGGCAGCGCGCCGGGGCGTGGCGCAGCGGTCTCGCCGACGAGTTGGCCAGCCGCCCGGTCGACGACCTGTGGTTGCTGGTCGGCGCCTGCGTCGCCGTCCTCCTCGGCCTGTGGCTGCTCGTCCTCGCGCTCACCCCAGGCCTGCGCCGGCAGTTGCCGCTGCGGGCCCCCGAGGGCTGTACCGGACTGCGGGCCTGGCTGGACCGTCGGGGAGCCGAACTGGTGCTGCGCGACGCCGCGATGCGGGTCCCGGGCATAGCCCGAGCCCGGGTCCGGGTCGGACGCCGCCGCGTCATCGCCCGAGCGGACGTTCGCTTCCGCGACCCGGCGACCGTCCGCGACGACCTCACCCAGGCCTTGCAGGACCAGTGCCGCCAGCTCGCTCTGGCACATGCCCCACGGCTGGCGGTCCGCCTACGACACCACACCCGTTGACCCCGCCCGGGAGCGCGCCATGAACGGCCGATCCACACTCAACCGCCTCCTCCTGGCCATCAGCGGCCTGGTGCTGCTGGGTGGCGGGCTGTTGATCCTCACCGCAGCTCTCGACCTCTACCGTCGGGTTCACGTGGCTGCGCCCGCCGGCTGGCCGCTGACCACGCACAATGACGTCCTGCTCAGCAACGCGGACCGGATCCGCTGGAGCGACCAGGGCTGGTGGTGGTGGCCCGCCGTCATCGCCGGCCTCACGCTGGCGACCGTCCTGGCCCTCCTGTGGCTGATCGCCCAGTTCCGACGCCAACGTCCAGGCTCGGTGCACCTGGGCGGAACGCCTCCGCCCGACGGTGTCGAACTGCGCGGCCGCGCCCTCAGCGACGCCGTGGCCGCCGAAGCAAGCGCTCTGCCCGGCGTCGGGCGGGCGGGCGCCCACTTGAGCGGACGCCCGGCGCACCCCCGGCTCGACGTGGCCGTCACGCTGACGGATCACGCCGTACCCGCCCCGGTCCTGCAGGCGCTGTGTCACGGCCCGGTCGCGCACGCGCGCGAGAGCACCGGGTTGACCGAACTGCCCACCCGGGCGCGCTTCGACGTCGGCAGGCACAAAGCACGCCGCGTCGAATAGGGCGCCCTCATCGGGCGCGGTGGGCACCGGCAAGGCCGCCCGCTCCGTCCCACGCCCCATCAGGGACGCGGGGGGACGCGCAGGGCGAGCAGCGCGGTGTCGTCGCTGGCCCAGTCACCCGTGTGCTCGGCGATGAGGTCGCCGAGGTGGGTGACGATGCCCTGCGCATCCATTTCTCGGCAGGCGGCGAAGGCGGAGGCCAGTGCTTCCTCGCCGAACTGCGGCCGGGCGCCGGAAGACGCGGTGCGACGGGCCCGGGCCTCGGTGGCGCCGTCGGTGTAGAGCAGCAGCGCGTCGCCGGGGGCGAGCCGGAACGGCACGTCGGTCAGCCTGACGTCGGCGAGGATGCCCAGCAGGCTTCCCGACCGTCCGACCTCCTGGATGCGGCCGTTGGCCCGGCGGATCAGGGCCGGGGGGTGTCCCGCGGTGCACAGCCGCCCCGCGATTCCCGCGGGTGTGGTGCGGAAAGTGGCGTAGACGGCGGTCAGGAACCGCTCTCCCTTGCGCTGCTCCATGAGGGCGGAGTTGAGGTGATCGAGCACCGAGGCGGGGGACTTGTGCTGGGTGGCCTCGGCGCGCAGGGTGTAGCGGGCCAGGGCGGTGACCTTGGCGGCTTCGGTGCCCTTCCCGCACACGTCGCCCATCACGGTGCACCACCAAGGCCCCTTGGCCCGGAATAGGTCGTAGAAGTCGCCCACCACGGTGCTGCCACCGGCCGCCGGCAAGTACGATGCGGCCGTCTCCAGGCCGGGAACCTTCTGCAGTACCGGGGGCAACAGGCTGTCCTGGAGGCTGCGGGCCAGCGTGCTTGCGGTCTCCAGGGCGTCCTGGGCAACGGCCAGCGAGGTGCGCAGGTTGATCTCGTTGCTGGCCGCGCGGGCGATCGTGGCCAGTTCCGCCAGTTCCTGGGGCTGCCAGGCGTGCGGATTCTCATCCACCACGCTGATGCTGCCCAGCACCTCTCCGCCCGGGGCGAGGATCGGGTACCCGGCCCAGGCTCCGATCTTCATACGCGTGACCGCGGGATGGCCGTTCGTGCGGGGGTCGGCGGCGGCGTCCGCGACCACGAACGGCTCCCCGTGCCGGCCGACCACAAAGGGGCAGAAACTCTCCCGGAGGGGGATCTGCCGCTCGGCCACCTCCCCGGCGTCCACCCCGACGCAGGACTTCCAGAACGAACGACGCTCGTCGACCAGGGTGATGAATGCCCGCCCGCAGCCGGTCACCGAGGCCGCGAGCTGGGCCAGGTCGTCGAATGCCGCCTCGGGGCCGGTGTCCAGCAACCCGGTCGCCTCCACCGCGGCCAGCCGCCGTCGGTCGGACAGTGCCACGGGCAGGCCGTCGGGCCGCGTCTCGCCTGGGATCGCGAGGCCCTCGTGTAAACGTCTCCGTGCCCCCACGACCGCCTCCGGTACATCAGAAAGTGTTGGATCGATCGCACACCGTCATCGAATGGACTGTCACACGACTACCGTAGCCACCAGCGGTCCGGTGCCGGGGACAAGGAAGACGATTGCCGGCGTGGGGCGGCGGTGCTGCCGTCCATGGCACCACCATGGAGACCCGTATCCTCGCTGCGAACAGGGACGCCTCGGAGCACCGTCAGCGCCGGCCCGCGCACGCAAACCGCGGGTCAACTCGCCTTCTCCTGCTCACTGACGTCGTTCTCCACGGCGCCGGCCAGCCTGCCGAGCATGCTGCCGTGCCGGAGCTGGATCAAACTCGATGGAGGACCCGACGTGCGGCCACCGGTCGTCGCTCTGTTGGGGAATGCGAGGGGCCGACGACCCACTCGCCGTACCGCGAGCCGTCGGCGAGGGCGGCCCACACCTCCTCTGGGGACCCGCCCACCAAACGGTGCTGTACGGCCATGAGCTCCTCCCGTAAAGGCTTGTCACTGCCGATCAGAGGCCGGAATCCACTCCCGCGTGAAGGCGTACGTCCCCTTGCTGCCGGGCTCCCGGCCGCGGCATGCCGGAAGGGATCGACGCTGCTGGACCGCCTGGACCCGCCCGGGTGGGGTCCGGGCCTCGTGGGGTGTTCACACGGCCGGCCGGACGGACACTTCCCACGCTACGCTCCACGGACCCCGCTGCGCACGCCAGGATCCGCAGGTCACATGCCGGTCAGAGGGCGGCCAGGGCGATCGCCGCGTAGTGGGTCGTGAAAGCAGCCAGGGTGAAGGTGTGGAACACCTCGTGGAACCCGAACCAGCGCGGAGAGGGATCGGGTCGCTTCGTCGCGTACACCACTGCGCCTGCGGTGTAGAGAACTCCGCCGGTGACGATCAGGACCACGACCACGCGCCCGCCGACGCGCAGGAAGTCCGGTAGGGGGAAGGCGCCTGACCAGCCGAGCGCAAGGTAGCAAGGGGTGGACAGCCAGCGGGGTGCCCCCACCCACAGCACCCGGAAGGCGACTCCGGCGAGTGCGCCGGCCCACATGAGTCCCAGCAGGACGGCCCGTCTGTGCTGGGGAAGCAGGACCATGGTCAGGGGTGTGTACGTGCCGGCGATGATCACGAAGATGTTGGCGTGGTCCAGCCGGCGCAGGACCGTCTCCCCGCGAGGACGCCAGGTGCCGCGGTGGTAGAGCGCGCTGGTGCCGAACAGCAGCCACGCGGAGGCGGAGTAGATTCCACAGGCGAGCGTCGTCAAAGTCGTGCGTGCAAGGCAGATCAGTGCGATGCCCGCGATCAGTGAGGCGGGAAACATGCCGGCGTGCAACCAGCCACGGAGTCTCGGTTTCAGCGGTTCCATGGCCCCGGCGGCCGCCTCCGCCATCTCGCCAACCTGGTGGGCGGCCCCCGCGGCTCCGTGTCCGGTTGCCTCGGCGAGACCGACCGCTCGCTGACGCGTCCCGTCTGCCCTGTGACCAGGAACTGCGCTGGTGGGCACGGCGTGGGCCGTGAAGTCCGGCTGCCTCAGAGGCCGCTGGACGTCATCTGCGCACATACACCCCATGCTAGGAGCCCGCCCACGTCGGTGCATGAGGTGGCAGGGCGACTCACGGACCGCGGAGGCGCGGATCGGGTGGCCGCAATTCTCCATGGCGTTCCGCTCTCCACATGCGCCTGCTGACGTCACAACCCAGACTGGAGATAGCGGAGCGAGCAGCGCGGCCACTGCCCGCCACCCCACGTGGGCGCTTCGCCCTGACGAGCGAGCCGCCGTTCCCGGCGACGGCGGGCGCCACCCGGAACACCAGCTCGGTAACCCTCTCGAAGGGAAACTCGATGAACGACGTACCCAAAGTCGCTCTTGCCGTCGCGGTGGCCGGAGGTTACATCCTCGGCCGGACCAAGAAGGGGCGGCTGGCCTTCGGCATCGCGACCTACCTGGCCGGACGGCGGGTCGGCCTCGAACCCCAACAGCTGCTGACGGAAGGGGTCAAGAGGCTGCGAGAACTTCCGCAATTCGAAGAACTCAGCGAGCAGCTACGCGGTGAGGCTCTGAAAGCCGGCCGTCAGGCGATGGGCGCGGTTGCCGACCGCAAGCTCTCGGCGCTGGCCGACTCCCTGCAGGCACGCACTGAGCGCATAGGCAAGCGCAAGGAAGAGGAGCCGGAAGAGGAGGAGCCCGAGGACGAATACGAAGAGGAAGAGGAGGAGCCCGAGGAGCCCGAGGAGGAGGAAGAGGAGGGAACATCCGAGGGTGAGGCAGAGACGGAAGAGGAGGAACCGGAGAAGCCCGAGCCCAGGCGTCGCCGGGCAGCTCGCAAGGAAGCGGGCCGGGACGAGGGTGCGCGCAGTCCTGGTGGAACCCGCCGCCCCGCCAAGGCGGCTCCCCACAAGGCGCCGGCCAGGAAGACGACAGGGAAGAAGACGGCGCCCGCGAAGAAGACGACGGCGGCGAAGAAGTCCTCCGCTCCCGCGAAGAAGACGGCAGCTGCGAAGAAGGCCTCCGCTCCGGCCAAGAGGACGGCGGCGAAGAAGACGGCGGCGAAGAAGGCATCCACACGGCGGAGGTAGGCCCATGGCCGGCACGACACGCGAAGGCGAACAGGGCTCGGGGCTCGACCAGTTGCGCGGCGCGTTCACGAGCTTCCTGGGGGCCCAGGTACAGAATCTGGCGGACAAGGCCACGGACAAACTCGGCGACGTCACCAGCGGGCTCCAGGGTGTAGCTGACGGGGGCGGTGTGCTCCCCAAGGCGGGCCTGCGAATGCTCCAAGGGGACTCACCGGTCAAGGCTCTGATCGGTGAGAAGGCGAAGAGCATCAAGGACAACGTCGTCGACAAGGTCAAGGGGGTGTTCGGCGGCGGAGGGGGCAAGGGCCGCAAGTCCGGTACGCCCAAGGTCATGAACATCATTGAGGTGCTGGACGTGGGTGTGCCGTTGCGCTTCGCCTACGACCACTGGACTCAGTACGAGAAGTTCAGCAGCTTCAC
Source organism: Streptomyces sp. PA03-1a (assembly GCF_033792805.1). Lineage (NCBI taxonomy): Bacteria > Bacillati > Actinomycetota > Actinomycetes > Kitasatosporales > Streptomycetaceae > Streptomyces > Streptomyces sp. PA03-1a. The sequence continues at coordinate 78,467 of NZ_JARAVO010000001.1, read as the reverse complement.
CAAGGGCGTCCGCAGTGCGTCACGGGGCAAGGAGGCGGACAGCGACTGGAAGGTCAAGGTGGGTCCGTCGACCCGCGGGTGGAAGGCCACGACGCAGGAGCAGGTGCCGGACGAACGCATCGTCTGGACCTCGGAGGGCGCCAAGGGCACCACGCGCGGTTGCGTGAGCTTCCACGAATTGGCACCCAGCCTCACCCGCATCGTGCTCGTGGTCGAGTACTACCCCTCTGGCCTCTTCGAGAAGACCGGAAACATCTGGCGCGCCCAAGGGCGTCGTCTGCGCCTGGACTTCAAGCACTTCCAGCGTTACGTGACCCTCACCGACGAGGAAGCGGACGGCTGGCGCGGCGAGATCCGCGACGGCGAAGTGGTCCGGACGCACGAGGAAGCCATCGAGGAAGAAGAGCAGGCCGCCGAAGAGGAAGGCTCGGAGGAGCCTGACGAGTACGAAGACGAGGACGAGTACCCCGAGGGCGAAGAGGGGGAGGAAGAGGAGGGCGAGTACCCGGAGGACGAAGAGGAAGAGGAGGACGAGTACCCCGAGGGCGAAGAGGAAGAGGAGGGCGACGAAGAGGAGGACGAAGAGGAAGAGGAGGACGAGTACCCCGAGGACGAAGAAGAAGAGGACGAAGAAGAAGAGGACGAAGAAGAAGAGGAGGGCGACGAAGAGGAGGAGGGCGGCGAAGAGGAGGACGAGGAGCAGAGTCCTGATCGCTCCTCCGGGCGGGCACGTGGCGGCCGCAGGCGGCGATGATCAGCCACCCCCAGGAGGACGCGGGCTCAGGAGTCGGTGAGCATCCCCGCACGGAGCTTGGAGAGCAGCCGCGAGAGCAGCCGGGATACGTGCATCTGGGAGAGCCCGAGTTCGACGCCGATCTGGGACTGAGTCAACTCCTGGCCGAACCGCATCTGCAAGAGGACACGTTCGCGCTCACCCAACTGGTCCAGCATGGGCGCGAGCGCCCGCAAGTCCTCGACCTTCTCGATCGCCGGGTCGCAGGCACCTATCGTGTCGGCGTAGGAGCGGCTGCCACCCTCACCCTCCTCGTCAGTGGGCAGATCGAGGGAGCCGGCGCTGTAGCCGTTGGCGGCGACCATACCCTCGATGACCTCCTCCTCGCCGATCTCCAGGTACGCCGCCAGTTCCGCCACACTGGGCGGGGCGTCGAGGACCGCAGTGAGGTGGTCACGAGCCTTGGCGAGTTCCACCCGCAACTCCTGCAGGCGTCGCGGCACGTGCACGGCCCAGGAGGTGTCGCGGAAGAACCGCTTCATCTCTCCGACGATGTAGGGAACGGCGAAGGTCGTGAACTCGACCTCGCGGCTCAGGTCGAACCGGTCGATGGCCTTGATCAGGCCAATGGTGCCGACCTGCAGGATGTCCTCCTGCTCCTCGGGACCGCGGCTTCGGAAACGACGGGCGGCGAAGTGGACCAGAGACACGTTCATCTCGATCAGCGTGTTGCGCGCGTAGCTGTACGCGGCTGTGCCCTCTTCGATGCTCTGCAGCCGGTCGAAGAATAGCTTCGACAACTGGCGGGCATCCTTCGGCGCGATGGTGCCGGCGTCCTCGATCCACGGCAGACCCGCGTCCTGGAGGGCCCGTGTGGGCGCCGATCCCGCAGGGTACTCGATGACGTCCGTGGACTGCTGCGTGGATACCGTCACGTCATCACCCTTGAGTTGTCCGCCGTGTCAGTCACCGTGTGCCCCGAACAGCCGGTCTCATGCAGGCCCGCACCATGATGCGCCGGGAGACGTCAACGGTTCCGGGCGCCGTCGGCCGTAGTGCAGCCTCGTCCACGATCCCGATCCGCAGGCCCTGGGGCGGGCCACATGAGGTGGATCTCTAGCTGAGCAGCCCTCGAATGACCACCTCGGCCAAGGAGTCCGTCTTTTGCCGCCACTCGTCGGTCCGCGGATCCCCCGCTTCGTTCGTGCGGCGCACGAGTTGATTTTGGGCCATGACGACTGCGGGTCCCGTGAGCGCGCTGAACAGTACGTCCATGTTCATGGGCGGCATCCGGCCCGAAGCAATGAGCCGCTGCGCAAGCGGTTCGAGTTTGTCCAGGAATCGGCCGGTGTACTCGCTGTACAGATAGTTCAGACGGTCTGACTCGAAAACGGACTCATCGGAAATTATGCGGTTCGCGTGGGGCATGTTCGCGGCCAGGGAGTGATAGGTCCGAACGACGCACTTGAACTTCTCGACATCGTCCAGGTCACCCTCGAGGATGGTGACGAGCTGCCGCATGGGAGCCCTGAGGGCATGGTCGACCGCCGCGCGCCAGAACTTCTCCTTCGAACCGAAGCGGTCGTTGATGAAGTTGTGGTTGACCCCCAGGCGCTTGGCCAGTTCGCGCACGGACGCACCCGGGTAGCCCAGTTCGGCGAAGGCTTCGAGTCCGCGTTGGAGGATCTCGGAATCGGTGAGGTCGACCTGTGGCGTTCTCACCCGACGGCGGTGGTCCTGCCTGTCGTCCATCGCGCCGTGTTCCGCCACTGACACCTCGCTCGTACTCCTGGTTTCCTCGGCCGAGCGACGGAATCCCTGCCGCCGGTCGGAAGCCACGCCACCTGAGCCGCGGCCCGCAACCGCCCGGTCGGATCGAGGGCTCGGATCGGCTACGAGAGGCGGCGTCCGGTCCAAAGATTACCGTCGTGCGTCGACAGGAGCGCGCAGCGGCCCACCCGCCCGCGCAGCGGCCAGGCGCCGGGAAACCGGTGCGGGCGCCGACAGGAGGAACGGACCCCACTTGCCTGACAGCTGTCAGAACCGGCTAGTCTGACGACTGTCAGGCGCCGGGGTCGACCGCGCCTGCTACCACTGTCAGGAGTTCTGGATGAGTCTTCCCATGCTGCAGATAGACGCCGACGACCCGCGCTGGACGAAACGTGGAGCCATCCATGTGCCCGCTGGCGAAGGCATCACCAAGTGGGTGTCCGACAGCGTCTACTCGGTCAAGGTCCACACCGGCGTCACCGACGGGCACCTGGGCTTCGTCGAGGCGGACGTACCGCCCGGCGCCGGGCCGGTGGCGCACGTCCACAACCGCAACAGCGAGGCCTTCTACCTCCTCGACGGTGAACTCGAGTTCCTCAACGGCGACGAGAAGATCATCGCGCGATCGGGGGACTTCCTGTACGTTCCGCCGGGCACCCGGCATCGCTTCCTGAACAAGAGCACCCGCCACGCCAAGCTCCTCTTCCTGTTCACCCCCGGCGGTCCCGAGGTCCTCTTCATGAGGGGCGACGAGCCGGTACCGGGCGTGCCGGCCCCCGTCTGGGACGCCCAGCGATTCGCCGTGTACGGGGAATCGCTCGGCGATCTCGACATCGACTCGCCCGTGATGCCGGAAAGCTGACCTGGTCGCCCAGAAACGGGCACATCCGCTGGGCGCTATAGACAACCGGTCGTGTACATTGCTGCAATCCACCCGTGCGCCGGGCATTGGCGCACGGGTGGATTGGCCCGCCGGAACGCCACCGTCCCTATAGCCCGGAAATGCCGCCCCCGGCTACTCACGCCGATGGAATGTACGCCACGCGCTGCCAGACGGAGGTGGCCGTACCGGGCCACCTCTGTCTCTGCGGGGCCGCCGGTGACGGGAGCTCGGCCTCCCTGGGGCCGATCCAGGCAGTGCGTCGGCTTGGAATCACCCCGACGGGCCTGACCGCCAGTCGGGGAGGTCCTCGAAGTGCACGTCGTAGCGGTGCTGCTCGGGGAGAAGTGACGCGAATTCCGCCTCGCCACGGCTGATGGCGGCCAACTGCTCGAAGTAGCCGAACCGTTCGATGCCAGGGCTGAGCACGACGACTACGTCGGCCACCTCACCCTCTGCCGCCCCGAACACGTGCGGCAGGCCGGGCGGAATGACGACGAGCCCGCCCTTTCCCACCGTGGTCAGAGTGTCGCCGAGACGGAAGAGCATCGTCCCGTCCAGTACGTAGAAGAGCTCGTGGGAGAGCTTGTGGTGGTGCGGGGGTGCACCGTCGGCGCCGGTTGCGAGGGTGAGCCGACTGGCGCTCACCGCGCCCCCGTCGGCGAGCAGCTCGAATGCGCCGTCGGTAAGTGACGCCCCGGCTGCCTCACCGGGTTGCACCACCAGGGCGGTGGCCATGGACTCCATGATGACTCCTTCGATCAGGTGTAGTGGTGCCGGTGGTTCCTCAGGAGGTCAGTCCCAGGCCCCGCCGCCGTTGACCCCCGCGACCGTGCCCGTGATGAACCCGCTGTCCTCGCCGGCGTAGAAGGCGACGGCCCGGGCCACATCGTCGGGCTTGGCCATCCGGCCGAGCACGGTCTGCGCCGCCTGGCGCTTCCTGTGCAGGTCGCCGAGGACATCGGCGATGCTGGTCTCGTCCACCGGGCTCGCGGCCACCACGTGGACGGTGATCCCGCGAGGCCCCATCTCCTGCGCGACGTAGCGGGCGAACTGGTTCAGGGCCGCCTTCGAGGTTCCGAGTGCCACCATCCGTTCCCGGGGCTGTCGGCTCGTCCCGGTGCTCATGAGACGATCCGGCCGTAGCCGCGCGCCGTCATGCCGGGGACGACGGCCTTGGTCACCAGAAACGCGGCCCGCATCTCCTCCTCCAGTTTCGTGCCCAACTCGTCCCACGACATCTCCTCGAACGTCTTCACGGCGGTCGTGGCGCGACGACCACCGGATCCCCGATGAGCGTCCGCCCCGGCGGCCGCCGCAGCCTCCCACCGACAGGGCGGGTGCGTGGGAAAGGAGAGGTGCGGCATGACTGATCTCAAGCAATTCGACGACATGCGGGTGGTACGGCTCGTGCCCATCGCGGGGGCCTTGCTGGGGGTACTCACGATCTGCGCGGCCGTTCCCCTGCGCGGTCGGGTGAAGAGCGCCTGCCGTCTCCTGCAGCTGGTTGCGGCACCGGCGGCGGCCGTGGCATGCGGCAGGCTGCTCCGGCTGTACCGCCGGCGGGTGGCGAGTTCCCTCGCCGTCTCCGACGCCGTGCAAGATGTGCTGCTGCGACCGCTTCCCTCGCGTGTCGGCGGCCTCGACCTCGCTTCCGTCTACCACGCCTGCGGCGGGCAGGCCCGGGTGGGCGGGGACCTCTACGCGGTCGCCCGGGCCGACGCGGCGACCCGCATCATCATCGGCGACGTCCGGGGGAGAGGGCTGCCCTCGTTCCTCGACGTCATCGCCATCCTCGGAGCCTTCCGTGAGGAGAGCTTCCTGCGGTACCTGGCCGACGCGGACGACGACGCACGCTGCGACGCGGACGAACGCTTCGCGACGGCGCTGATCCTGGAGGTGCCGGACGGTGAGCCCGACGCCCGCATGGTCAACTTCGGCCATCCGCCCCCGGTGCGGGCACGCTCGGGAGAACTGGTCCTGCTGCCCGGCACGCCCTGCCCGCCGCTCGGGCTCAGCCCGCTGTGCGACATCCGCGCCCATGAGAACGCCTTCGAACTCGGCCCCCACGACACGCTGTTGCTGTACACCGACGGCCTCATCGAGGCCCGCGACTGCAGCGGGACCTCCTTCCCGCTCCTGGAACGCGCCACCTCGTGGACCTGGCATGACCGGCACCGTTTCTGTCACGAGCGCCTGCACCACGTCCTGGCGGAGATCGTCGAGGACATCGTCGCCCACTGTGGTGCCCTGCCGGCCGACGATCTCGCGATGATCGCGCTGGCCCGCCACGGAGAGGGGGGTGGGGCGGTCCTTCCCTGCCCGGCGGACCCCGACCCGTCGGAAGGCGTCAGGCCCATGCGCTGGCGCTGATCATGAACGGCACCTCGCCGTAGCCGCCGGTCAAGGGTGCCCGGGAAGATCGGCGAGGACCATTCGGCGCCACGCGGCCGGGGAGATGCCGTAGGCGGAATGAAAGGTCCGGCTGAAGTGCGCGGGACTGACGAAACCCCATCGCTGCGCGATCGTCGCCACGGTCAACCCGGCCAGGTCAGGACGTGCGAGATCCTCACGGCAGGCTTCCAGCCGCTGGTGGTGGATCCATCGGCTGAGCGTCATGTCCTCGCCCTGGAACAACTTGTGCAGATAGCGCACGGAGATGTGGTGCGCGGCCGCGATCACGGCCGGGGAGAGTTCCGGTCGGCCGAGGTGGGCCTTGATGTAGTCGCGCACGAGCAGCCGCATCGTCTCCTCGGCGGTGGGCGTGACGTCGGCGTCGAGCCTGCCGTCGTGTGCCACGAGCGCGGTCAGCACGTCGAGCATCCCCCGCTCCAGGTACTGCTGTGCTCCTGCCAGGCAGGTCTCGGACGCCGCCGCCGCGGCGAGCCTGGTCACGTACGCGGCGAGGATTCCGCCGATGTAGTGGTTTGGGCGATACGGCCGGCCGATGGCGCGGGCCAGGTACGCATCGGGAAGGTCCAGCATCTCGAGTGGGATGGAGGCGATGTTCTGACGGAAGCTGCCGGGAAAGTCCCTGAAGAAGGGTCGCCGGGAGTCGAGCAGGACCAGTTCCCCGGGGGTGAGGAGCGTCTCGCGTCCGTCCTGCGCCACGACGCTGCTGCCTGCTTCCTGCAGGCTCACGATAAGCGCGTTGCCGGCGTCGTTGGCGATGATCCCTCTGGTCCGGGCCATCCGTTGAGGGCTTGCCTCGACGTGGCCCACATGGATGGCACCGACCGAGGCCAGCCAGAGGGATCCGCACAACGTGCCGTCCTCTGGAGGCCGGATCTCAAGCCTGGTGACTGCCTGGTGGACTGCGTCCGTCCAGTACTCCGCCTTCTCGTGGGGTGGAAGGATGTTCGTACGAAATGCCTGGTTCACGATGTCACCGCGTCAGCGAAAGCGAAATCTGATGACGGCCCGGGCCCTCTCTGTGGCGTGCCCGAGGCCGCCGCCAGCTCCAACAGGGGCATGCTAAATCGATTCATCCGGGTATGGGCCGAATTCAGATAAAGACTGCGGTTTGTCCGCAGGGCGCATCCTTGCGATCCCTCCCCGCGACTTCCTTGCCGCGTCAAGCAATATGTAGGGTTGTTGCATCAACCTGCGGGGAGGTCATGGGCGCGATCGGGCGGAAAGCGCCTGCCGCCAGGTTGTGGGGATGGAGCAGCCCGCCGGTACACCGGCGGGCCGCCCGCATGTCCCCTGGCCGCGCCGGAGCGAGTCGCGCCGGGGCTCACCTCCCGTCCCCGCGAAGCGGGCTGCGGCGCGTGCCCTTCCGCTGGGAATGGCTGCGGCCGGTGCTCACGGCTCCGTGGGACGGGTCCTCGTCGTCGTCCACGAGGGGCGCGTCGCGGGCCCGCCCCGGTACGTCGGGGTCGGTCCTGCCCGGGCGCCGCGGTCGGGCTACGGCCGCGCCCTGTGGCGGGCCGCGATGGACTACGGGGAGAGCCCACGGGTTTGACGGCGCGTAGCCAGCACAGGCCATCGTGCGCCGTCGGTGCTTCCGCGTGCCCCGTCCCTCATTCGGGTGGTCGATGGCATCATTGCTGCCCATGACATCCGGGCCCGCCTTCCGCCTCGCGCGTGCCGCGGTGTTCGCGGCCGTGTGCGTGGCGGTGACGGGTCTCGGACACGCCCTGATGTCGCGGGCGGTTCCCGGTTGGGCGGTGGGGTACGGGTTCGCCGCCACCACCGCCGGAGCGTGGTGGCTGGCGGGTCGCCGTGAGCGCGGTGCCCCGGCGGTCATGGCGGCGACCGCGGCGGCCCAGTTCGCCCTGCACGGCTGGTTCAGCCTCGCCCAGGCTTTCGCCGCCGCCCCCGCCGATATGACGGCCGGCCACCGGTCTTCGGCCGCCGTGGCCGCGATGCCCATGAGCACCGCCGCCATGGGCGGCTGGTCCACCGGCATGGTCTCCGCCCACGCCCTGGCCGCGGTCCTGTGCGGGCTGTGGCTGTGGTGCGGTGAGGCCGCGGCCTTCCAACTCGGCCGCTCCCTGGCCGCTTTCGTCTTCGCTCCACTGCGCCGGGCTTCGCGCGTCCGAGCCGTCGTCACGTCACCCGCCCCTGCGACGCCCGCGTCCTTCCACGTCCCCCCACGCCTGGACCACCAGGCGACCCTGTGGCACAGCGTCACACGACGCGGCCCCCCGCGGCCGGCGATCTGCTCCTGACCGTCCGTCACGCCCCGTCGCGGTGACGGGCGCAGTCCGGCGTGCCCACGCACACCGTCCGCCCGGCGCATCCACGCGCGCCCGGTGCCGGAACGGCAGGCCCGCCACGCCGTACCGCCGTGAAGGCGGACCGAATCGTCGGCTTCATGAGCGCCCGCGCCCAGTGCGCCGGGCGCCGATTGGGGATGCACGCATGACTTCGACACAGGAACAAACGCCAAGGGACGACCGCGACGAAGCCGCGGTGGCCGTCGCGGAGGCCGACGGCCCCGCCGTACCGCCGGCCACCTCGGGGACCGGTCCCGTACGACCCGGCCGTTCGTGGAAGGGCGTTCGGGCGCTGCTCGTACGGCTGCACTTCTACGCGGGGGTGTTCGTCGCCCCCTTCCTGCTCGTGGCCGCCCTGACGGGGCTGGCCTACACCGTCACGCCCCAGCTCGACCAGCTCGTCTACGGCGACCAGCTCGGTGTGGCGGAGGTGGGTGACGAACCGCGCCCCCTGGCGGAGCAGATCGCCACCGCCCGGGCGGCCCACCCGGAGGGCACGCTGTCCTCGGTGATCACTCCGTCCGGCCCGGAGGAGACCACGCGGGTGGTGCTGTCGCTGCCTGAACTGGGCGAGAACCAGCGCACGGTGTTCGTGGACCCGTACACGGCCGAGGTCAAGGGTGAGCTGACCACGTGGTACGGCTCGACGCCGCTGACCACCTGGATGGACGACCTGCACCGCAACCTGCACCTCGGTGAGACCGGGCGTCTGTACTCGGAGGTCGCCGCGAGCTGGCTGTGGGTGATCGTGGCAGGGGGCCTCGTCCTGTGGCTGGGGCGTGCCCGCGGGCAGCGTGCCACGTCGGCACGCGGTGTGCTGCTGCCCGACCGCTCCGCCCGGGGCGTACGGCGTACCCGCAGCCGGCACGCGGCCACGGGCGTCTGGATCGCCGTCGGCCTGCTCGCTCTCAGCGCCACCGGTCTGACCTGGTCCCACTACGCCGGTGACCGGTTCGGGCAGCTGCTCGACGCGGCCAAGGGAAACGCCCCCGAACTGGTCACCTCCCTGCCCGGCGGAGCCGGGGCGACGGAGGGCGAGCACGCGGGGCACGCCGGACACGGCACGGACCAGGGCGCGGCGTCGGCGGACCCCGCCGACTTCGACGCGGTCCTCGGGGTGGCCCGCGACGCCGGGCTGGGCGGCCGGGTGGAGCTGACGCCGCCCACGGACGACGCGGCCGCCTGGACGGTGGCCCAGGACGACGACCTGTGGCCGGTCCACTACGACCAGGTCGCCGTCGACGCCGCCAGGGGCCAGGTCACCTCGGAGAGCAGGTGGGCCGACTACCCGGTCCTGGCCAAGCTCAGCAAGCTCGGCGTCCAGGGCCACATGGGCCTGCTGTTCGGCATCGTCAACCAGATCCTGCTGGCGCTGATCGCGCTCGGCCTGATCGCCGTGATCGTGTGGGGCTACCGGATGTGGTGGCAGCGCCGGCCCACGCGTGGCGACCGCACGGCGGCACTCGGCAAGGCCCCCGTACGGGGGACGTGGCGGCAGCTGCCCCTGCCGTTGCTGATCATCGGCGTCCCGGCCGTCGCCGCGCTCGGCTGGGCGCTGCCCCTCCTGGGCATCACGCTGCTCGGATTCCTCGTCGTCGACACGGCGGTCGGGCTCGTACGGCGGAACCGAACCGCCTAGCGTCGAAGGGGAGACAACGCCAACTGCCTCCGGTCCGGCACGCCCACCGTGCCGGACCGGAGGCAGCTGCGTCTTGTGGGGCAGCGCCGCAGACGCGGTCGCCACCGAACGTGACGGGAGCCGGGCGCAGCGTCCCCTCGCCGCGCTCACCCACATGCGACGTCCCTGGCGGGCGGTGACACTGGAGAGAGCGGCGCCTGAAGAAGGTGGGCCATGACGACCGTCGAAGAAGTGGTCGAGATCGCGGTCCCGGTACGTACCGCGTACAACCAGTGGACCCAGTTCAAGAGCTTTCCGCGGTTCATGTCCGCGGTGAGGAGGGTCGAGCAGATCAACCCCTCGGTCACCCACTGGGTCATCGGGATCGGCCCGTTGCACCGGGAGTTCAAGGCGGAGATCGTCGAGCAGCAACCGGACTCGCACCTCGTCTGGCAGAGCCTGCGACGCAGCCCCTACCACCGGGGCACGGTCTCCTTCCGCTCCGTGGCAGCGGACCGCACCGAAGTGACCGTGCGGATGGAGACCACACGCCGCGGCATCGCGGACACCGTCACGAGTGCCCTCGGGGTCGCGCGCCGCGTCGTCCGGGCGGAGCTGCGCAACTTCAAGGAGTACATCGAGGGCATCGGCGAGGAGAGCGGAGCCTGGCGGGCGTCCATCCACAACGGACACGTGCGGCCGCTGGAGCCGGAACCGCCACGGAGCCGGGTCCCGCGGTGGCCGGTCGGATGAGCGATCCGCGGACGAGAGAACGAGGGACGCACGTCATGAAGAAGGCCCCCCGAGAAGAGCCGGACGAAGCGCTCGGCGTGACCCCGCCCAAGGAATGGGCCGCGGGAGTGCCCGCCGTACGGCACGCGCTGGAGTACTCCCTCGAGGAGACCTCGGTCGCGCGCACCGGGGTGACGCTGCTGACCATGAACCAGGTGGACGGCATCGACTGCCCCGGCTGCGCCTGGGCGGATCCCGCTCCCGGCCACCGGCACCGCAACGAGTACTGCGAGAACGGTGCCAAGCACATCAACGACGAGGCCACGACGCGGCGCATCCCCGCCGAGTTCTTCCGGCGGCACTCGGTCTCCGAGCTGGGACGGGGGTCGGACCTGTGGCTGAACCAGCAGGGCCGGCTCACCGAACCGATGGTCAAGCGGCCCGACTCCGACCACTACGAACCGATCAGCTGGCGCGACGCCTTCGAGCTGATCGCCGCGGAGCTGAACTCGCTCGACTCACCCGACGAGGCGGTCTTCTACACCTCGGGCCGGGCCAGCAACGAGGCCGCCTTCGTCCTGCAGCTCTTCGCCAGGGCGTTCGGCACCAACAACCTGCCCGACTGCAGCAACATGTGCCACGAGTCCAGCGGCACCGCCCTGCACGAGACCCTCGGCACCGGCAAGGGAACCGTCAGCCTGGACGACCTCCACCACGCCGACCTGATCTTCCTGGTGGGCCAGAATCCGGGTACGAACCATCCGCGGCAGCTCTCCGCCCTGGAGGAGGCCAAGCGCAACGGCGCCCGCGTCATCGCGGTGAACACGCTCCCGGAAGCCGGGTTGCTGCGGTTCAAGAACCCGCAGAAGCCGCGCGGGATCATCGGACACGGCACCCGGATCGCCGACCGGTTCCTGCACATCCGCAGCGGCGGCGACCTCGCGCTGTTCCAGGGCCTCAACAGGCTGCTGCTGGAGGCCGAGGACGCCCGGCCGGGCACCGTGCTCGACCATGACTTCATCCGCTCCAGCACCAGCGGTTTCGAGGAGTTCGCGCAGCACGCCCACGGCATCGGCTGGGAACAGATCCTGCCCGCGACGGGACTGACCCGCGAGGAGATCGAGGACGTGCGGGACGACGTCCTGCACAGCGAGCGCGTCATCGTCTGCTGGGCCATGGGCGTGACGCAGCACCAGCACGCTGTCCCCACCATCCGGGAGATCGTCAACTTCCTGATGCTGCGCGGCAACCTCGGCAGGGCCGGGGCCGGCGCCTGCCCGGTGCGCGGACACAGCAACGTCCAGGGCGACCGCACGATGGGCATCTGGGAACAGATGCCGGACTCCTTCCTGGACGCGCTGCAGCGGGAGTTCGGCTTCGACCCGCCACGCGCCCACGGTCTGGACTCGGTGAACTCGATCAAGGCCATGCGGGAGGGCCGCATCAAGGTCTTCCTCGGCCTCGCGGGCAACTTCGTCCGGGCCGCGCCCGACAGCGCGGTCACCGAGGAGGCCATGCGGCGATGCCGCCTGACCGCCCACATCTCCACCAAGCTCAACAGGTCGCACGCGGTCTGCGGACGGACGGCACTCATCCTGCCGACCCTGGGCCGCACCGAACGGGACGTGCAGCCCTGCGGCGAGCAGTTCGTCACCGTCGAGAACTCGATGAGCGAGGTGCACACCTCCCGCGGACGTCTCGAACCGGCCTCCAAACTGCTGCTCAGCGAGATTGCCATCCTGTGCCGGCTCGCCCGGCACACCCTCGACGGCAGGACCGGCATCCCGTGGAAGCAGTTCGAGACCGACTACGGCACGATCCGCCACCGCATCGCGCACATCCTGCCGGGGCTGCACGACTTCAACCGGCGAGTCGTCCGGCCGGGCGGCATCAGGCTGCCGAACCCCGTCAACGAGGGCGTCTTCGCCACCGCCACCGGCAAGGCCATGTTCACCAGCAACGCCTGGGCCATGCCGCAGGCCCCGGACAGGCACCTGCTGCTGCAGACCCTGCGCTCCCACGACCAGTGGAACACCATCCCGTACACCAACAACGACCGTTACCGGGGCATCCACGGCAGCCGCCGCGTCGTGCTGGTCAACCCCGCGGACCTGACCGAACTCGGGCTTCGCGAAGGACAGTCGGTGGACCTGGTGAGCGTGTGGAACGATGACGTGGAGCGCCGTGCGGAGGGCTTCGAGGTGGTCCCCTACCCGACCGCGCTGGGCTGCGCCGCCGCGTACTACCCCGAGACCCAGGTCCTGGTGCCGCTGGAGAGCGTGGCCGAGACCAGCAACCAGCCGACCTCGAAGGGCATCGTCGTCCGGCTGGAGCCCTCGGGCACCCACCCGGATGCCTCGCCGCTGTGATGTGGCCGGAGCGCCCGCCGTGCGCGCAGTACGCCGGAGCGCCCGCCGTGCGCGCAGTACGCCGTCGAAGGTCTGTCGGACGCCCTCGCCGACGAGCTCGCCCCGCTCGGCATCAAGGTCACCATGGTCCAGCCCGGTCCCACCGCCACGGCCTTCCTCGACAACCTCGACGTCGCGGCCGCCATCGACGACTACGACCAGACCGTCCGTGAGGTCCAGAAGGCCATCGGCGCACAGCCCGCGTCCGCGTACGCGTCACCGGCGCGCATCGCAGCGGGCATCCGAGCAGCCGCGGACAGCGACGCCCCGCCCCTGCGACTGGCCCTCGGCGTCTTCGGCGCGGACGCCATGCGCGCCGCCCTCACCGCACGCCTGGCCGACCTGGACAGCTGGGCCGGCACGACGCGCGCGGTCGACGCGTGACCCCGGACGTCGGGAGCGGACGGGCCCCGGGCCGACGGCCCGGGGCCCGCGTGTGGAGCGCAGTGCCTACGCGGTGGTGCGGTAGGCGCGGTAGATCGTCTGCTTCAGGGTGTTGCCGTCGGCGTCGGTGAGCACGACGCGCAGCGAGACGGTGCCCGGGCGGGCGGGGTGGCGCAGTTCGAGCCGCTCACGGTCGGTGACCTTGGCCGGCTTCCAGCTCCTGCCGCCGTCGTAGGACACCGAGAACGCCAGCTTGCGGGCGATGCGGGCGGTGGCCGCGCCCTCGACCGTGAACGGGACGGTGAAGGCCCTGCCCGCCCTGGCCGTGCTGGCCGCCTGGAGCTTGGGCGTGAAGCGCACCGCCGACAGGGGCAGCCACGTCATGGTGTCGCCCGAGACGTGGGCGGAGCGGAAGGTCCACTCGGCCGTCACCCGGGTGCTGACCGCGGAGAGCGACGCGGCGCGGGATACGTCCGTGGTGAGCCGGTAGGCCCGCGCCTCGGCGGGCAGGGTGTGCGTGTCGCCGTCCAGGGGCGTGTCCGAGGTGAACACCGGCGTGCCGTCCGCGTACAGCGCGCTCGTGGCCCTGGTGTAGTCGGAGACGCCGACATGGCCCGCGCCGTCGGAGAACAGCGGCACGTAGGCGCTGAAGTCGTCGCCGAGACGGACCGCGCCCGACGCCTCCCCACCCGCGCTGTACAGGTGCGGGCCGAAGACGCCGATGTTGAAGCGCTGCGCGTACGTCCTGCCCGCGGCGTAGGCCCTGGCCCGGGTGACGGTCTGGCCGCCGTCCCACACGGGTTCGCCGTCCGCGCCAGGAGCGCCGTACTGGCCGGTGGCGTACTGCCACTTCACGGCCGGCAGGACGTAGTCGGTGACGGTGCGCGGCAGGGCGCCCTCCTCCGGGTGGAAGTCGAACCAGCTGCCGTTGGGCGTCAGGGGTGCGGCGACGAGGCTGCCGGTCTTGCCCGCGGCGGGCGCGCCGAGGGTGAGCACGAGCTTGGCGAAGTCCCGGCGGCGCAGCTTCGCGGTGAATCCGGAGAGGTCGCCGGTGCGGTTCGAGGCCGGTCGGTAGTTCACCGTGCCGTGGGTCCACGTCCCGTTGTACTGCGCGAACGCCTCGCCTGCGGGAAGCGGTGCCCCGAGCTGCCCGACGCGCAGGTTGCCGAAGCTGCCCATGTCGTAGGTGGAGGTGTAGCCGGATCCGTTGTCGTTGACGCCGAAGTTGAGTGTGGCGTCGGTGTTCTCGGCCGCGCGGTCGGGCACGGTGATCCGGACGGGCCTGGCCTTGCGGGCGTCCATGACCAGGGTGGTGTCCCGGGTCAGCGAGAACTTCGGGTGCAGCAGCAGCGCCAGCTTCCCGTCGCCGGGGTCCGCCCCGGTGGAGACGCGGCCCTCGAGGGCGTAGCGGCCCTTGGGCAGCCGCACCGTGAACTCTCCGTCCGTGGGGTCGGAGCAGTCCCGCCAGATGTCGTTGCCCAGGCCGTACACGCCCGTCTCGGAATCGCCGGTGGGCTTGCCCCCCAGATCGAGGTGCCTGACCGTCAGGTTGTACGACTCCTGCTCGCGGTTCACGCCGATGGCGGTCCGCACGGCGGTCTCCCCGGCCGTCGCGGTCACGGAGCCGCCGAACGTGCCGTCGGCCGAGCCCGCGCGGCTGTCGGCGGTCACCGTGGCGGTCGCGGTGCCGGCCGCCGGGATCGTGAGCCGCTTCGGCGAGACGTCGAACATGCCCTCGGCGGCCGGCTTCCCGTCCTCGCCGAACGCCTCGGTCGCCAGGTCGACGGTGACCGGGCGGTCACCGTCGTTGCGGTAGGTGACCTTCTCGGTGACGGGCTCGTCGTCCGCGTGCGGCCACCGGGCGGTGCCGAAGTCCAGCGAGGTGGGGTTGCTGGTCACGTGCTGACGTATCGCCCGCGCGATGTCGGTGCGGCCGGTGCCCTGCGCGAACGCGGCCAGGTCAGTGGCCGGTGCGGCGGAACCGGTGAGGACGGCCTTGATCCGCCCGCCGGTCCAGTCCGGGTGCTGCTGGGCCAGGATCGCGGCGGCGCCCGCCACATGCGGGGTGGCCATCGACGTACCGCTCATCGACACGTAGGCGTCGGCTGCCGGGTCGCCCTCCACGCCCTCCGCGGCCTTGGCGGCGACGATGTCCACGCCGGGGGCGGTGAGGTCGGGCTTGAGGGAACCGTCGGCGGTCGGGCCCCGGCTGGAGAATTCCGCGATGGCGTCCGCCCGGTCCACTGCGCCCACGGTGAGCGCGGCGGCGGCGCTGCCCGGGGAACCGATCGTGCCCGCGGCGGGGCCGCCGTTGCCCGCGGCGATGACGAAGAGGGTGCCGGAGTCCGCCGACAGCCCGTTCACCGCCTGCTCGACCGGGTCGGTCTCCGGGGTGTCGTCGCTGCCGAGGCTGAGGTTGACCACCTTCGCGCCCTGGGCGACGGCCCACTGCATGCCGGCGATGATGCCGGAGGGGCTGCCCGATCCGTCGTCGCCGAGGACCTTGCCGCTGATGATGCGGGCGCCGGGCGCGACGCCCTTGTACTTCCCGTCCGACCGGGCCCCGGAGCCCGCGACGGTCGAGGCCACATGCGTGCCGTGGCCCACGCGGTCGACGGTGTCCGGGGACTCGGAGAAGTTCACCTGCGCGTCGACGCGGTCCCTCAGGTCCGGGTGCGTCGCGTCCACACCGGTGTCCAGCACGGCGACGGTGACACCGGCGCCGTCGTAACCGGCCGCCCAGGCAGCGGGGGCGCCGATCTGCGCCGTGCTGCGGTCCAGGCTCGCCGTGACCTTGCCGTCGAGCCAGATCTTCTCGACCTTGGCCGAGGTGGCGGTGGCCGACGAACGGGCGCTCGCGCCACTGCCGGTGAGGGTCCGCCAGAGCGCCGCGGCCTCGGACTTGCCGGCCCGCAGGGCGTTGCCGTTGATACTGGGCAGGTCGCGGGTGACGCGGGCGCCGGAGTCCGACAGCGTACGCGCCGCGATGGGACCGCCCTTGGTGTAGGTGACGATGAGCGGCAGGTCGGGCCGTGAGGAGTCGTCGTACCCGAAACCCACCAGCCGCGTCACGTCGAACAGTTGCCGGTCGGCCGTGCCGTCCGCGATCAGCCGTTCGGCGTCGCGCGGTACGGCGTAGGTGTCACCGCCGGCCGCGCGCGATATGCGGAACGCCATGCCTTCCCGGCCCTCGGCGGCCGTGACGCCGACGACCTTGCCGGTGGCGTCCAGCGTCACCTTGTCGCCGGTGACGAGGGTGACCGTCCGTCGTGTGGCGTCGGAACCCGTGCCGAACGCGGCCCCGGGACGCGATCCGGTCCGGGACGCGCCATCGGCCTGCGCGGCCTGGACCACTCCGACCGTTCCGCCCAGCAGGGCCGCGGCGATGGTGATGGCGGTGAAGGGGGCGAACGCCGTAACCGGTGCTCGTCTCTTGTGTGTCAAGGCATGCCTTTCTTACCGGGCACGGCGAAGCGGCCGGTGTCATGTGAAAAGGGCGAAGACCGCGGGAGTCAGACTGCCCATGCGGCCGGGCTCCGCCGGGGGTGATCTGCTCTCATCGGTTCCTCCCCATACGGGCCGGGCCCTGGTCGCGGTCCCCTGTTACCTGTCGGCCCCGTCCGCCGGGTTCCCGATTTCTCCGGACCGGTTTCCACACTCCCTCGGTCCCCCGTGCACACGATCTGCCGCGCACCCTGCCGCAGGCCGCCGACCCTTCCGCCGTGCCTGGCCTTCGGCAGGGTCCCCCGGAGGCCCGGGCGCGGCTCCCCACCGTCAGAGCGGCGTCAGGGTTTGCCGCTGAGCGCGATGGCGGCCTGACCTGCGGGCATAGCCTCATTGCCGGACGCGGGCCCGTGCCCGAGTCGCGCATCTCCCTCGCTCCCGGAGGAACACCATGTGCCTGTACGTGTACGGGGAAGACCCCGAACCCGCCGAAACCGACCCGGCTGGGCTCTTCTACGTCCCCGCCCAGTCGGGTTCCGCCGGCTGCGCGCCCCGCTACTTCACCGCCGACCGGGAGAACGCCGATGGGGCGGTGCCCGGCATCGACGGGGCGGCCGCCGTCGGCGACCTGGCGTCGCCGCCGTCCCGCAGTCGTACATGATGCTGTCCCCCGAGGTGCGACGGCCGACACCACTGCGGCACCGGCCTCCGAACCAACGGCCGGCACATGAACTGGAGCGCCTGGAAGGCCGGCAGCGCGGGCTGACAGCGCGGCCGCGAGCTGCCGTGGATACGGCGAAGGGCCAGTCGCGGCAGCCCGGTCGGGCGCGCTTTCGGCTCACGGATAGGCTGCGTCAACATGACGCGTGCGTGGCTCTTGCCAATGCTGCTCCTGGTCTGCGGCTCGGTTGTCGCGACGGGGCTGGTTCTCGGGGGCAGCCCCGGTGAGGCCGGAGCATTCTTCGTGGGGTTCGTACTGCTCGCGGGCGTGAACTCGCCGCTGGTCTTCCCCAAGGGGATCGGTGCGTCGGAGGCGCAACGCCGGAGCGCGCTCGACGGCCGCCCGGTCGTCTTCTGGCGGCCCGGCTGCAAGTACTGCCTGCGCTTGCGCGTCCGCCTGGGGCGGAGGGCCCGTGAGCTGCGCTGGGTCGACATCTGGCGCGACCCGGCTGGTGCCGCGGCGGTCAGAGCGGCCAACGACGGCAACGAGACCGTGCCGACCGTCGTCGTGGCCGGCCGGCCGCATACGAACCCTGACCCTGATTGGGTGCGCGAACAGCTCGGCCCGCCCGCTTGATCAGCAGCGACGGCTGCGCGGCACGGTCAGAGCCATCTGTTGCGGCGCAGGGCCCGGTAGATGAAGGTGCAGACGAGGGCGATGACGGCGAGAACTGCCGGATAGCCGTAGGGGGATCTCAGCTCGGGCATGTAGTCGAAGTTCATGCCGTAGATGCCGACGACCAAGGTGGGGAGGGCGACGAGGGCCGCCCAGGCGCTGATGCGCCGCATGTCGGCGTTCTGCTGGACGTTGATCTGGGCGATGCTGGCGCCGAGTATGCCGCTGACGAGTTCCTCGAAGGTGACGATCTGCTCGGTGACCCGTTGGTGGTGGTCGGCGACGTCGCGGAAGTAGGCGGGCACCTGGCCCGGTACGTGCGGGATCGGTTGCTCGCCGAGGTGCTGCAGGGCGGGGGCGAGCGGCATCACGGCGCGCTTGAACGCCAGGAGTTCCCGTTTGAGCTGGTAGATGCGTGCGGGGTCGACGGGGAGATCGGGGGAGAAGACCTCGCTCTCCAGGGTGTCGATGTCGTCGTCGAAGGCGTCGGCGACCTCCAGGTAGCGGTCGACGACCAGGTCGGCGACCGCGTGCATGACGGCAGCCGGACCGTAGCCGAGCTGCTGCGGGTCGGCCTGGAGTTGGCGGCGCACGTGGTCGAGGGGCGGAGCGCTGCCGTGGCGGACGGTGATGGCGAAACCGGGGCCGGCGAAGACCATGATCTCGCCGGTGTCGACGATCTTGCTGGTCGCGGTGACCTTGTCGTGGTTGACGTGGACGATGGTCTTCAGGACCAGGAACAGTGTGTCGCCGTAGTGTTCCAGCTTGGGTCGCTGGTGGGCGTGGACGGCATCTTCCACGGCCAGGGGGTGCAGGTCGAAGGCGTCGGCAACCTGCCGGATCTGGTCGGCGGTGGGCTCGTACAGACCGATCCACGCGAACCGCCCGGCTTGTCCGTCCCGCCGCTCCATGAGCGCGTCCAGATCCACCGGGCCGGGTATGCGACGGCCGTCCTCGTACAGAGCGCAGTCCTCGACCGCCGGCGGCAGCCAAGTGCCGTCCGCCCCGTCCTGCTGCGCCATCTGCTGTTCCCGACTCCTTGTGCGAGTTCCCGCACGGCGGCGATCCGTCGTGCGGTTCGTCCGGAGGGCCGGCCGGTTCGTGGCCGCCCGGGCGTCGCGGCACGGCCGGACCTCGTGAAGCGCACGAGCAGGATGGCGCCGACCCTCGATCGCGTGCCTTCCCCGTCCTTCCGCGTGCCCGCGGACGCGAGGTGCAGGCCGGCCTGAAGGCCCCACGGACTCCCTGCCCCCGGGCCGGCCTGCACACGTAGTGACCGGATAGCGCGTCGTCTTGTGACACGGACCGCCCGCGGCCGGCGGTTCGACATGACCGGCGGAAGGCCGTGTGGGGTGCGCCGCGGTCTAATCGCCGACGAACTCCACCGTCTCGGTGAGTGACGCCCGTGCCGGGCGGGGGTGACGTGCGGTGACGTCCTCGAACCCTATGGACATGCCGCAGAAGAGGATGAGCTCGCCCGGGGGAGCGAGGACCTCTGCGACGGTCTTGTGGTACTTCGCCCATGCCATCTGCGCGCAGCTGTGCAGTCCTTCGGTGCGGAGCAGCAGCATGACGGATTGCAGGTACATGCCGACGTCGGACCACTGGGGTCTGCCCATGTCGCGGTCGACGTAGCAGAACAGGGCGGCGGGTGCGCCGAAGCAGTCCCAATTGGCGGCGGCGGCCCTCTGGCGCGCCTCCAGGTCCTGGCGCTGGATCCCGAGGGCGCTGTAGCGCTGCTCCCCGAAGGCGGCCCGGCGCTCGCGGTACGGGGACTGCAGTGCCGGCGGGTACTGCTCGTACTCCGGATCGTCCCAAGCGTCGCCCGCGATCACCCGTTCGCCGGCGCGCTTCTTGAGCTCGGCCAGCGGCCCGCCGGTCACCACGTAGACGTGCCACGGCTGCAGGTTCGACGCGGAGGGGGACCAGGCGGCGGCAGCCAGCACGCGCTCCAGCACCTCGCCTGGGACCTGCCGGTCGGTAAACGCGCGGACTGCCCGTCGGCTCGTGACCGCCTCGTAGACATCCATGACCAACCACCTCCAAGAGCTTTAATTGCATGATTGACAGTTAAAGCAGGCGAAATGTGACACATGGGTGGCGCCTCGTCGTGCGCGGAGCCCGAGACCGCTGCGGCTGCCCTCCGTGGTACCGGCCCGGGTCAAGCCCGGTGTGATAAGTTAATACGAAGGTTCGTTTTTGTTCGGAGGATGGATCCATGCCCAAGGTCACGCCGGAGTACATGGAAGCCCGCCGCCAGCAGATCCTGGACGCGGCGCGCCGCTGCTTCCTGCGCGATGGGTTCCATTCGACGTCCATGCAAGACCTGTTCGCCGAGTCGGGCCTGTCGGCCGGCGCCGTGTACCGGCACTTCGCCAGCAAGAACGAGATGATCACGGCGATCGTCGAGGAGAGCGTGCGCGATGTCCTCGCCATGGTCCAGAGCGTCGCGAGGAATCGGCCCGGCGGTTCCTTCGGGGACCTCATGGCCGACGTCCTGGAAGTCGTGAAGGTCAAGACCGCCGAGCAGAGCATCGCCGGGCTCTCCGTGCTGGCCTGGTCCGAGGCGCTGCGGAACCCTTCGCTGGCCAGGCAACTCGACGATCTGATGGCCCAGATGCGCACGGCGCTGGCCGACGTCATCCGTGAGCACCAGCAGAGCGGCACCCTCCCGCGCGAGGTCGCTCCCGAGGCGATGGCCGCCGCGTTCATGTGCATGCTCCCCGGCTACATCCTCCAGCTGGCGATGGACGACTCCGCGCTGGACGGAGTGCCGGGCGCCCTGCGAGCGCTCTGGCCGGCTCCGGCGACGTCCTGACGCACGGGCCCGCCGCAGGCCTCGTGGCCGCTCCGCGTCCGGATCACGATCCGGACGCGCCACCGCACATCCCCCTCGCCCATGGCCCCGTGTCATCTGCTGCCCGGCATCGGTGGCCCGACGGGGCCACGCCCCCCGTCCCGCATCCGGCTGTGCCGGCACGCCCCGGCGGCGAGCGGGCAGTCCCCTGGCTCCGATGACCGGCCGGTCATCGGAGCCAGGGGACTGCCCACCCCGTATGGTCACGCGGATGCGGGACGCCTCGTCAAAAGACCCATTCGCAGGCGTGGTTGCCCCTCCGCCCGCACCACCCCTCCGCCTGGGCAGGCGACGTCCTCCGCGAACAGCCTTTCGAGTGGGGCGACGTTCCCCGCCCGGGCCGCCACCAGGAAGGTGACGAGGAACCGTTGGTGGTCGGCGGCCGAGACGCTGGCCCGTTTCTGCGCGGCCAGTCGCTTGCGGGCGCGGCTCACCAGTTGGCGCACGTTGACCTGGGACTGCCCGATGACCTCTGCGATCTGCCCGTAGGGGTACTCGAACGCCTCGCGGAGCACGTACGCCGCCCGTTCCGCGGGCGTGAGCCTCTCCATGAGCATCAGCACCGCGACCTTCAGCGCTTCCGCCTTCTCGGTGCCCAGTGCGGGATCGCTCATGGGGTCGATCGACTCCGGCGGCCGGTGGCCGACGTAGTTCTCCCGGCGGACCCTCGCGGATTGCAGCACGTTGATCGTCAGCCTGGTCACCATCGTGGTGAGGAAGGCATCGGGGTTCTGCACCTTGGAGCGGTCGTAGGTCTGCCAGCGGATCCAGGCTTCCTGGAGGACGTCTTCGGCGTCGCCGATGTTGCCGAGCATCCGGTAGGCGATCCCGAACGTGATGTTGCGGACGTCGTGGAACGCCGTTTGTGCGTCCATCAGGTCCTCGGCGCGCTCCGCGGACTTCGACGACATGGTTCTTTTCCTTGCGTTCGGTGCGTTGGCCGGCTGTCGCCGTCTCCCGCGCGGAGGCGAGGACGAGCCGCCTTCCTCATCCGTGGGCGGCGTGCCGGGCGTGCGAGTGCGTGCGGAACACCGGTGCGGGCGTCACGGTCGTCGTGGTTCCGGCCGTGTCCGGGGCGACCGCACTCGTGTCGTCGGCGCCGAGCCGGTCGTCCCCCAAGGTGCCGTTCGCGACCGCGGAGCGTCGTCGGCCCCCGAGGAGGGCTGCGGCCAGGCCCAGGGTGCTCCACAGGGCGAGGACGACGATGTGTCCCGCGGATGCGTTCCCGTCGAAGTACGCCGTGCTGCGCAGAAGGCCCGCGCCGGCACCCGGCGGGAGCCACTGGCCGATTTCGTCCACGGCCTTGGGCAGCAGTTCCGGTGCGGACGTGCTGCCGGAGAAGGGGTTCCCCACGAAGACCATGAGTGCGACGCTGAGTCCGAGCCCGGGGGGACCGATGAGGGTGACCAGGCCGAAGCTGGTCGCGCTGATGGCGAGCAGGGTGAGGGACAGGGCCGCCCAGGTGGCCACGTGCTGGTGCGGCAGGGCACCGAGAAGGCCTTGGGCGATGAGGTAGGCGGCGAGTCCCGTCACGGCGCACGCGGCGACCAGGTCGACCAGCCTGCGGCGTACCGAGACGTGACCGGGTGTCAGCGCGACGAGCGCCGCGATCATGATGCTGCACACGGTGAGCGGGAGAAGGGCCGAAACGAAGACGACGCCGCGCGGGTCGCTCGCGGAGATCGGGACGATGTCGACCGTCTTCACCTTCACCTTGGTGATCTTCTTCGCGGCGGCCTTCTTCGCGGCGGCCTTCTTCGGGGCGGTGGACCGGACGGACGCGCCGCCCGGTGGCGTCGGGTCCTTCGCCGCCGCCTTCGCCGCCTCGTCCGCCAGATGCTGACCGGACGTGGTCAGCAGCTGGGCGACGGGCATGCTCGCGGCGGTGGCCTCCAGCACGGTGACGTGGCCCGGAGTGACGACGAAGGCGCCGTAGATCTCCCGGTGCTTGATCGCTGAGCGCGCCGATGCCTGGTCCGCGTAGAGGTGGAAGTCGAATCCGCCCGGCTTGCCGTGCGTCAGTCCCTCGACCGCCTTCTGGCTGGCCGCGCTGGTGCCGACGACCCCTACGGGTAGATCGCGGGGCGCGATCCGCGACGCGGGCCACGCGAACGCCATCACGGCCAGAGAGATCACCAAGGGCAACGCCAAGGTCGCGATGACGGTCCGGTGCCATGACTGCAGCCCCGTCGATGGCTTTTTCACGCCATGCCTCCACAAAGACGAATGATCATTTTATTTACTGCTCCAGTGTGGGGTTGTCGCGGGAAAACGTCAAGCCGAACATTCGTTTTCTTTTTGTCGCAAAGGTGCCGCACCGGGCGGGACCTGCTCGGCTACGTCTTCCGGACCGTCGTGGTGTCTCCGGCGGGTATCCCGCCGTCGTGGAGGGTGAGGACCAGGTCCCCGTCCGCGCCCAGCAACACCGCGATGGCGCCCACGATCAGCGCGGCACGTCGCCGCAGGCGCGGTAGCGCGGTGAGCGTGCCGCACAGGTGGTGGGCGTGGCCCGCCCGGTCGCCCGGCCCCGTCGCCGGGTCGTCGGCCTCGGTCCCGTCCTCCTCGCTCATCGCCCCGGCCAGTCGGGCAGCAGCCGGGCCGAGCCCTCCAGGTGCACGCGGCACTTCGTGCGGGCCGGGATCGGCAGATCCCACAGACCCGCGAAGAAGTGCACGTCGACGCCGACGGCCGCGGCACGGCCCGAGTCCGCGTCGGCGACGTGCGGGAGCGTGTGCGCGATGTCGAACCGTACGAGGGGGACGACGTCGGTGATGCCGTTGAGCGTGAGTACGGCTATGAGTGCCTGCGGGGCGGTGGTCCCGTCGTGGCCGTGGTTCCGGACCAGCCGGAGCTCCCCCGTGGACCCGGCGAGGTGGCGCCCCACGTCCGTCCGGGGCCACCACGAGCGTCGCGGCCGACCCTCCTCGACGGCGTCCGATATCCGAAACCGCACCAGGCCCCCGGTCGGTCCCTCGGCGTCTTCGCCGACGAGGAAGACTTCCCCCAAGTGCAACGTGAGGTGTGAGGCGGTCCGACCCGGGCGCCGGCTGCGCAGCCAGCCACCGGCCTTCCCGGTGCCATGTCCGCTGTCGGGCGTCGTGCGCGCGACGCCCGGGCGTTCTCCGTCGCCCGGAGGCGAGGGTAGGGGGGAGTGGGGCATGTCGGACTACCTTGGGGGGAGTTGCGAGTGGGGATCCGGGTGGCCCGCCCGGACACGGCGTGCGCCGCTCCGCGCGGAACGTTCGGCGGACACGAGAGCGGTCAACGAGCCGAAGAGCACGATGAGGAGTGCGCCCGCGACGGCGTCGGCGAGATAGTGGTTGCCCGTCGCGACGACCACGAGAGTGGTCAGCACGGGGTAGGCGAGGCCGCAGCCCCGCAGCGTCTTCCGGCGGGAATGCCGGAAGAGGAGCCACCCCGACCACACCGCCCAGCCGACGTGGAGCGACGGCATGGCCGCGTACTCGTTCACGAGGCTGCCGAGCCCCTGCGGCGCGCTGGTCTCGCCGCCCCACCACCCCCAATGCTCGACGTCGGCCACGATGTCGTGGATGCCGCCGTCGCTCAGCAGGCGGGGCGGCGTGGTCGGGAACCGCCAGTACGCGACGAGTGCGGCCAGTGTCACCGTGGCGAGCCAGGTGCGTGCGCCGCGGTAGTGCGTGGGGTGCCTGCGGTGGAGCCATATGAGGACGGCAGGCGTGACGACGTAGTGCAGCGTGGCGTAGCAGTACGCGGCGGCGACGGCCAGGACCGGCAACTGGTGCAGCACCTGATTGAGGGACTGCTCCGGGGCCATGTGCACGGCGTTCTCCCAGCGCTGGATGGTCCGGCCGTTGTTGTCCGCGGTGGCGTCCCAGCCCCGCTGCCGCCCGCGGGTGGTTTCGTAGACCGCGTACAGCACCCCGACCAGCAGCAGTTCCGCCCACCACCGCGGTGCGCGGCTGTTCCGTGGACGCGAGGCGCGGGGAAGCAACCGCCTGACGAAGCGGGCCGTGTTGGCCATCGGACGTCCTCAGGCCATCGCCGCGGGCTGCCGGGCGAGCCAGTCCCGGGTGAGCGAGTAGCCCGCCTGGAGCAGCCGCGGGGTCTCGTGGAAGTCGATGAGGCTGACCACGGGCGTGGTGGCGGCCGGCAGCCGTAGAACCGACCCGCGCACCGCCGCCACGTCCCGGCGTTCCCGCTCCTCCAGCATCTTTCCCACCGCCTGGTAGGCGGCGAGCAGGGCCGTCCGTGCCCGGCGGCCGGTCTGTTCGGAAACGGCGGCGGGCAGGAGGTAGATGGTCGTCGCACCCAGTGCCTCTGCCTGGAGGACGGGGGTGTCCGCCGATACTGCGCCGTCGATGAGGTGACGCTGCCCGACGCGCACAGGGGGGTACAGGCCCGGGACGGCCGCTGAGGCCAGCAGGGCCGATACGGCGTCGCCCCGGGAGAGGACCACCGCAGCGCCGCTCTCCACGTCGGTCGCCACGACGTGCACCGGCACGGCGACGTCTTCGAGGCGGTCGACGCCGTCCCCGGACCTCAGTACCCGCCGCAGCGCGTTGCTCGACACCGCGGCCTCGGCGTGACCCAGCGCGGCCCGGATCACGGTCCATGGCGAAATCGGCGCCACATGCCGCCGCTTGATGGTGAGCCACAGCGTTTCCAGCCGGTCGACGCCCTCGGCGGTCGGGTCGGCCGCGAAAGCGGCGCCGTTGAGCGCGCCGGCCGAGGACCCGACTATGAGATCGGGCGTGATGCCCGCCTGTGTGAGCGCCCGCAAGGCACCGACCTGCGAAGCACAGGGGCTGCCACCGCCCTGGAGCACGAAGGCCACGGTGCCGGGCGGGGTGGGTCCGGTTGGCAAAGGTGAGGCGGGAGCCCCGCCATCCCGCGCAACCCGGCATGCGGTCAGTGCCGACCCCAAGGTGTGCACGGTTTCCACGGCACCTCCACCCTTTCCGAGAACAACCATTCCGTTTTGCGGTGCCCATCCTGTGGCACAAGTGGTCTCACGTCAAGCCGAACATTCGTTTTTTTACTGAGGTGAGGGAAGTGCGCACACCTGCAAGGCGATCCGGCGTGCTTACGTCGCGCCGCTCGTGGGCCGGGCGACGCGCATGGGCAGATCGCCGAACGGCGCGCGCTCGCCCGGGCTCAGTTCGGTGACCATGCACCCGGCCGGTTGCTCGACGGCCGCATGCACCGCGTCGGCAACCCCGGCTCCTTGCGGCGTGACCTCCACGGCCCGCACCCGACGGTCACCACGGATGGGCCTGCGCACGGCCGGTCCTCTGCGTACCCGGCGCGTGCACGACGTACGCGCGCCGGTGCGTCCGGCGCAGCAGTAAGGCGACGGCCAAGGGCGGCCGCTCCGACCCGTGGCCGGCGGACCCGGTCAGTCGCCACGCTCCGCGGTGCCGACCGCCGCAGTGCGGCCGGTCGGCTCGGACCGGCCCGTCACGAACCACTCCGGAGGCGTCATCCGGCCGGTCCCGTAGGCCATGTCGGTGTCCAGGAGGTATCCCCAGCTGGGCAGGTGGTCGTGGACCGCACCCACGGCGAGCGGCCAGCCCTTCGCCTCGTCGCGGCGCCAGTCGGCGATGAGTTCGGCGACCACGCCGAACCACGACTTGATGTGCACTCCGGCCCGCGAGAGGTTCGCCACGACCGCGTCGCGGACGATCTCGCCGGGTGCCTCGGCGCCGGAGGCGTCGATGACGGCATGCACCTCGTAGCCGTCCAGGACCATGTCCAAAGCGGGGAACGACAGGCAGGTGGCGTCGGTGACCCCCGCGATGATGACCTTCTTCCGGCCGGTGGCCTCCAGTGCTTCGCGGAAGGCGGGCCACCGGTAGGCATTGATCACGCCGGGTCGGCGGATGACCTCCGCGTCGGGGAACAGCGAGGCCAGCTCGGGCAGCAGGGCCCCGTTCGGACCCCAGTCGCGGCTGGTGGTGAGGATGACGGGCAGGCCCAGGGTCTTCGCTGCCCGGGCGAGCCCGACGACGTTGTTCTTCGCCGTCTCCGGGGACATGTCGTCGATGAGCTGCATCAGGCCGATCTGGTGGTCGATCAGCAGGACGATCGCGTTGTCCGGGGTGAGACTGTCGTAGGGGCCGGCGTTGGGGGTGTACGGCACGGGAGTTCTTCCTCTTCGTCGATGACGGGTGGGGCCAGGATGGACGTGCGGTTGGCGATGGCGATGGCGATGGCGATGGCTCGTGCAGCGACGAGAGGGGAGTCACGTCAGCGCCCCGCCCGTGGAGCCGCTCGCTCAGCGGACCGAGCGCGCCGCCCGCTCGATGATGTCGGCGACGTCACCCGGGTGGGACACGCTCGGGGCGTGGGACGAGTGGATCACGACCATGTGGGACTCGGCGCGCCTGGCCATGAACATCTGGGCCTCACGCGGGATGTTGAGGTCCTCGCCGGCCACCAGCGTCCAGGAGGGGATCGTCTTCCACGCGGGTTCGCCCGAAGGCTCCTCGAGCGCGGCGACGGTCACGGGGCGCTGGGTGGCCGCCATGAGGTTCGTGGTGTACGGGTGGACGTCCGCGGCGAATTGATGGTGGAACTTGTCCTGGTCGATGTAGAGGTCGACACCCGGGGAGCCGTCGGGCAGGGTGCACGGGACGGGACGCAGCGCGTCGGCGAGCGAGCTGCCCGGGAACCTCCTCGCCAGGTCGTCGGCGCTCTCGTCCTCGTCCGGGATGAAGGCGGCGATGTACACCAGCGCCTTGACCTGGTCGCAGCCGTGGGCGGCATTGGTGATGACGGCACCGCCGTAGGAATGGCCGACGAGGACCACGGGACCGGCGATGCTCGCCAAGAGGCTCCTGATGTGGGCGGCGTCACCGGCCAGTCCGCGCAGCGGATTGGCCGCGGCCACCACCGGGTAGCCGTGTCGCCTCAGCTGCTTGATCACGTCGTTCCAGCTCGAGGAGTCGGCGAATGCGCCGTGGACGAGGACGACCGTCGGCTTGCCGTCCTGCATCGAACCACCCTCCTTTTCCTTCACGGCTTCCGCGGGATCCACGGCCACCGAGAGGAGACCGGCGGTAGCGGACACCGCGGCCATGGGGGAGAGGGGGGTCCTGACGTTCCGGTACTGAGAGGGACGGTTCACAGAAGGCCTTTCATGGCGACGAGCAGATGATCACGGTGTCCTCGCGCGAGGACCGCTCGACGCCCGGGGGCAGGTGTGGGCGGTTTGGCCTCATGCGTTCCTCCAAGCGGGGACTGTCCACAAAGACGACAAGACCGCTTTCCCGCCTGTGACAGCGATTTTGCGCGAGGGCCGCTCAGCAGCCGCGCCGCGGCCGGGAGCCTCGAAAGCCTTCCGGCGACGGGATCCGGACCCTGCCGGAGAGAAGGAGCGGTGCGGCGCCCTCGTCCGTCCACCCGCAGTGGCGGGGACCAGCCGGGCGCGCCGCCTGCCAGACTGATGTCATGAGCAGGCCCCAGACGATCGACGAGTACATCGAGGGCTTCGGCGGCCAGGCCCGCGAGCTGCTGGAGCAGCTGCATGTGCTGGCGCGTGAGACGGTGCCGGAGGCGAACGAGGCGGTCAAATGGGGCCACCCTGCGTGGGTGCACCCGTCGGGAACGATCCTGTTCGTGATCAGCGGCCACGCGAAGCACGCGAACTTCGCGTTCACCCCCAGTACCCGCGAAGCCTTCGACGCCGAACTCACGGATTTCGGAACCGGCAAGGGCACTGTCAGGCTCCCGTACGGGAGCCCGGTGCCGACCGACCTCCTCCGCCGCATGATCGCTCACCGCGTCCGTGAGCACGAGGACGACGGCGTGCTGTGGATGTGACCCCAACGCCGTCTTCGGTGAGCCGACCCGGCAGTGCGTCGGCTCCGCCCTCACGTCCAGGAGGCCGCCACCGGCCGGGACCACTTGAGGCGGAGGTGCGTAGCCCGGGCTGCGAGCGGGCGGCCAGAATCTAGGCATGGACGTCCCCGAGATGCTGGAAGCCGCTTCACTGCTGGTACCTAAAGAGATCGCCACCGAAAACGACATCACGGTGGATGACGTCTGGGACTACCTCATCCACGATGAGTGGGAAATGGCCCTTCACCTACTGGAAGAGCTTGGTGACGTGGGCCCCCTTCCGCTCAGCTTCTGGGAGACCTTGGCGAGTGCTGCCGAACAGATGCACCTGGAGAGGAGCACTGCCTGGTGCCATTGGCGCTGCTATGAAACGAGCAACGGGATCATCCGCGCTGACCTCACCCTCCGACCGGCCAGTGAGGCACGCCGGCAGACGTCCTTCTCCGGAGCCGGGGTCCTGAAACCGATGTGGGACGTCGGCAATCGAAGCCCCTCCGGCCAACCAGCCCTCAATATCGCGGCCATATGGGTGGAGTTCGCCCCCTCGCTGGGGCCAGGGGGGCGAGCCACGATCCGGCTCGCCCCTCTCGACCCGTCGCAGTGGCAACGCGTTCAGCCCGGGCAAGTGCTCACCATGCACGAGGACCGAACAGTGGCCGGGACAGCGGTCCTACTGGAGGTTCAGCGCCCCACGGCAGGCCACGCCCCCTAGGCCGTGTCGTCAAATGCCCGCCTGCCCCGCGGCGCCTGGCACGGCACCCCCAGCCTTCGGCCGGGGGTGCCCCCACGCTGCGTTGTCGAATCGACCGAGTAGCCCACTACGAGGACGACTCGCCGCCTTGCGATGCACCGCACCAGACGCCGCTGGGCCCGCCCTTCGGGCGGCCGGCGCTCATTTGACGACACGACCTAGAAGAGTCATGAAGATCTTGGGTTCTGGTCCCGCCGTGTGAGTGGTGGGGCCAGACTCGTTTTCGTGGTGATGGGGGAATGGGCCGGGGAGACGGTCGGGCCGGATGTGTGGGAGACCTGCCGGGAGTTGATTCCGGCGGGAAGTGTGTTCGCGTTCCTGGCCGAGCATCGCGGAGCGTTGTTCCCGGCGGAGATGTTCGCGGACATGTATCCCTCGGCGAACGGACGGCCGTCCATGCCGCCGCAGATCCTGGCCGCGGCGATCACGGTGCAGGCCCTGCACGGGCTGTCGGACTTCGAGACCGTCCAGGAACTGCGCTGTGACCTGCGGTGGAAGGCCGCCTGCGGGCTCGGTCTGCACGATCTGGCCTTCGATCCGTCGCTGCTGGCCTACTTCCGCCGCCGTCTGGCGCGCTCGGTGCGGCCGAACCGGGTCTTTGAGGCCGTGCGCGAGGTGGTGAAAGCCACCGGGGTCCTTCAGGGCAAGCACCGGCGGGCACTGGACTCCACCGTGCTGGACGACGCGGTCGCCACCCAGGACACCGTCACCCAGCTCATCGCCGCGATCCGCACGGTGATCCGCGAGGTTCCCGGCGCCGACCAGGTCGCGGCGGTGCAGTGCACCGCGCACGACTACACCGACCCGGGCAAACCACGGATCGCCTGGAACGATCAACAGGCCCGCGCTGATCTCGTGGACGCCCTGGTCGGCGACGCGCTGCGACTGCTGGGGCATCTACCCGAGCGGGAACTGGGCGAGAGAGCCGCCAACGCCGTCGGCATCCTGGCCCTGGTCGCCGGGCAGGACGTCGAACCCGCCCAGGACTCCGACGGACGCGACGGACGCTGGCGCATCACCCAAGGGACCGCACCAGGCCGAATGGTCTCCACCGTCGACCCGCAGTCCCGGCACGTGCACAAGACCCGCACCCACCAGCAGGACGGATACAGAGCCCACCTCGCCGTCGAGCCCGAGACCGGGTTATACACCGCCGTCACCCTCACGCCCGGCGCCGGCCCCGAGCACCACGAAGCCACCGTCGGCCTGGATCTGCTCGCCGAAGAAGACGGACCGGTGGACGCCTTCGGTGACACCGCCTACTCCACCGGCCAGGCCCGCCAGGCCCTGGAACAAGCAGGTCACAGGCTGTTCCTCAACCCCGCTCCGGCCCGCGGTCCTTGGCGGCTTCACCCTCGACGACTTCACCATCGACACCACCCACGGCACCGTGACCTGCCCCGCCGAACACACCGTCGCCCTGTCCGACCCCGGCGGACGACACCAGCAGCGCAAGGCCGCCTTCAAGGACCGGTGCACCGGCTGCCCTCTGCGTCAGCGATGCACCAAGGCCAAGGCCGGCCGCATCCTGACCATCCGCCCCCACCACGACCTGCAGGCCGCTGCCCGCCTCCAGGCCGCCACCGACCCCACATGGCAGGCCGACTACCGCCGCTGGCGACCACCGGTCGAACGCGCCGTCGCCTGGCTCGTCCAGCACGGCAACCGCAAACTCCGCTACCGCGGCACCATCGCCAACGACACCTGGCTCCACACCCGAGTCGCCGCCCTCAACCTCCGCCGACTCATCAACCTCGGACTCACCCACACCGGCCAAACCTGGCACCTCAACCCAGCCACCACCTAGCAAACAGGGGCTGCCCAGCACACGACCGAACAGCCTCACACCAAGATCTTCACCAGTCTTCTAGGGCGCGTATCCAGGCATGGACGTCCCAGCTGCTGGAGGCCGCTTCAACGGCCGGCTCGTCCGACGCGGTGGCGCTCACGGCCAACGCGGCAGCGCATCAGTCCTCCTCGCCGAACTCGGCGGCGTCAGGAAAGACGTGGGTGCTGATGCGGCCCGACAGCCATCCGACCAGGAACTCGACCGCACCCACGGGGTGGGCGTCGTAATACCAGCCTCGCGGATTCCAGCAGACGACCGTCCACTCGTCCGGCTTCCCGTCGGTGAGCCAGCACACGCGGTCCCCGTTGTCGGTTCCTGCCCACGGCAGGAGTCCGCCCGGCTCGGGGTAGAAGGGGTAGGGGCAGTCTTCGGGGTGGCTGTCCCGGAAGTTGCGTTCCTGGTCCAGCAGCTGCTTCGCCGGGCCGACGAGCAGGTCCCGCCCGCCGAAGGGCGTCAGCGGCGTCAAGAAGTCGGCGAAGTGGTAGGCCCCGTAGGCTTCGACCAACTGCTGGAAGTCCGAGGGGAGCTCCCTGCCGAGTGCTGCCTCCACCTCATTCCAGTCTCCGTTCGCCCACAGCGGTTGCGACGGCGGAGGGACGAGGCGGGTGAGGTCGTCGAACGCGGTCATGGGGTCGAGCTTAGGGGTGCACGTCACGCCCCCCCCCCGAACGGGGGCGCAGCGCAGGGAGCCACCGGTTCAGACCGCTACGCGTCCAGGTCCACGGACATGTACCGGGACAGCGCGCGGAGGAAGTCGGGCGCGTCGAAGATCGCTCCGGCGGAGGCGACACCGACCGTCGTGGTCCGTCCCGAGAGGATGCGGTCGACCGCTTCCACGACCAGCGGCGCGGTGACGGCGTAGATGTCCTGGCCCTTGGCCGTGGCGCGCCGTTCGCCGTCCTTGGAGCGTACGACGACGTCGACGAGGAAGGTCTGCGCGGACCGCCCGCGCTCGTCGACGGGGGCCGGCGACGGTGTGTCCGGGGAGGCCAGGTCCGTGGCCGCCTCGGTCGTCATGTAGGTGCGCACTTCGGGGATGGACAGGTGGCTGGGAACGGTGACGACGTCAGCCATGGTGAACTCCCCGATGACGGTGCGGGGGCCCATCGGCTCGGGGAAGGGCCACGTCAGGGTCGGCGGGGCGTCGTCGCGGTACTCCAGCTGCCCGTTCGTGAAGCGGACGCGTCGCCCGCCCCGCCGCTGCCGGGAGACCGCGCCCGCGGCACGCGTGCCGGCGGTGGGGTGCCAGCTGTCCAGCCCGTAGGCGACGTGCGCCTCGTCCGCCGTCGTCCAGTCGCCCATGGCGGCGGTCGTCAGCAGGTCGCCGAGGCCGCCGTAGAAGGCCATGGCGGGGACGATCACAGTCCCCGCCGCGCGGGCGCGGTCGTTGAAGTGCGCGAACGTATCGGCGTTGGCCTCGATCTCGGCGGCCACGTCCAAGTACGGGATTCCGGCGCGCAGTGCCGCCTCTATCACGGGGGCGGCCGTCGTCGCGAAGGGCCCGGCGCAGTTGACCACGGCAGCCGTACCGGCAAGTGCGCGGTCGAGGGAAGCCGGGTCGTCGACCGACGCCTGGTGGGAGTCCAGCCCGGGTCCGGATGTCGCGAGCTCCTTCAACTTGTCGGCGTCGCGCCCGGAAAGCACCGGGACGAACCCGCGATCCCGCAGATGCGCCACCACGAAGCGCCCGGTGTGTCCGTACGCGCCGAACACCGCCACCTCGAGCCCTGAACCCATGGGTTCCTCCCCCGTATTGGATGATCCGTTGCGATAGGCCGAGGAACATCCTGTCCGGGGCGGGCACCGGAACGTGAGTGTCCGGAACGCCATGCCTCGTACAATTCCGGACATGGGCACTGTGGCGCTGGCCGTTACCGACGGGATGCTGCACTTCGAACTCTCCCTCGCGTACGAGGTCTTCGGCTCCGCCCCGGACGGCCTGGCAGGTCCTTGGTACGACCTGGTCGTCTGCGGGCCGGGCGCCGTGCGGGCCGGCCGGTTCGCGCTGGAGCCGGATCACGGCCTCGACTGGCTCCCGGGCGCCGACACCGTGATCGTCCCGGGTTGGGCCGACGTCGACGAGGACCCGCCCGCCGACCTGGTCGACGCGGTGCGCGCGGCCCACGAGGCGGGCGCGCGTGTGGCCTCCCTGTGCACCGGCGCGTTCGTACTGGCGGCCGCGGGCCTGCTCGACGGGAGACGCGCGACCACTCACTGGGCGCACACCGAGGTCATGGCCGCCCGCTACCCGAAAGTGACGGTGGACCCGGACGTCCTCTACGTGGACAACGGCAGCGTGCTCACCTCCGCGGGCAAGGCCGCCGCCATGGACCTGTGCCTGCACATCGTCCGCCTGGACCACGGTTCGTCGGTCACCAACGCCGTCGCCCGCCGCCTGGTCGTGCCACCGCACCGGGACGGCGGACAGGCCCAGTTCGTCACGGCCCCGGCGCCCGCCCCGGACAACCACCCGCTCGCCGAACTGTTCCCCTGGGTGATCGAAGGGCTCGACCAGCCCCTGACCGTGGAGGACCTGGCCCGCCGGGCACGGATGAGCCCACGGAACCTGGGACGCCATTTCCGGTCGGTGACCGGCACCACGCCACTGCAGTGGCTGCTCACCCAGCGGATCCGGCACGCCCAGGTGCTGCTGGAGACCACCGACGACAGCGTCGACTCCATCGCGGCGGCCACCGGCATGGGGACCGCCACGACGCTGCGCCGGCACTTCCACCGCACGGTCGGCGTACCTCCCGACACCTACCGCCGCACCTTCCGTCTGCGCAGCCGTCCTGCTCCGAACGGCAGTTGACCGCCGTTGTGCGCAGGCAGGCCCGTGGCGGTCGCCCGGTCTGTCTCCCCAGCGAGGTCACATGGCCATCGCCTGGGGCTGCTTGCCCACGATCGTCAGGAATTCGTCGGTCGTGAGGATGGCGTGCGCGTACGCGGGACCGTTGATGTCGAACGTCGCCTTCATCTCGTCCCAGTTGAAGGCTCCTATGGCGTCGCGGATGAGCGTGACGTGGTAGCCGAGTTCCTGGCCGAAGCGCGCGGTGGTGTCGACGCAGGTGTTGGCCTTCATGCCGATGAAGATGACCTTCTGGATGCGGTGTTGCTTGAGCAGCATGTCCAGGTCGGTGTTGGCGAAGCCGCTCGAGGCCCAGTGCTGGCGCATGACCAGCTCGTCCTCGCGCGGCACGAAGTCGGGGTGCCACTCCGCTCCCCAGCTGCCGGCGGCGAAGGTCTGCCCCTCCACGACGCGCTGCTGGGTGGGGGAGAGGTGGTCCCACGTGCGGTAGTCGTCGGGCGTCGTCTGGTGGTGAGGCACGATGAAGACGTGGAAGCCCAGGTCACGTGCCGCACCGAGCATGGCGCGCATGTTGTCGAGCAGGCCGATGCCTTCCGCCACCTCTTTGGCGGCCGGCCACAGCTTCCCGCCCTCGGACAGGAAGTCGTTGTACGGGTCGATGATCAGCAGGGCTGTCTCGTCCGGCGCGTAGGTGTTCGCTTGGACGTCCATCGTTTCCTCGCTCCTGTCTCGTCGCAGATGCCGGCACCTGCGCACCAATGTGACCGATGAGGTTGAAGTGCACTCCCTTGCCTGGGGACGGGGCTCTTCGCTTGGTGCGTCGCGATGGAATGGGCACAGCGCGAGCGTGGTGGCACGGCGCACCCGGCTTGCGACCCGAATACGCGACGTGGGAAACGCCGTGACGCCCGAGATCACAGTCTAAAACGGCGCCGATGAACCCGCTCTGCGCCGGTTGCACGGGTGATCATGCGCTCCTCGCTCCTAGCCCCTCGCCCCTCGCGGCTCGCCGCGAGATGGCGGGGATCGCAGCGCCGAACGCGCCTGACGACGGCCCGGAAGTGTCGGCGCGACCGTGCTGACGTCGGCGATCTCGGCGAACTCGACGAGGCCGCCCGGGAGCTCATCGCCGAACCGCTTCACGTCCGAGCCGCGCGGCCTGCGAGCGCCTGTTCGGCCCAGATGGTCTTGCCCTGGCCGGTGTACCGCACCCCCCAGCACCGCGAGCATTCGGCCACGAGGAACAGGCCGCGCCCTCCCTCGTCGCTGGTGTTCGCCCGGCGGATGTGCGGGGAGGTGCTGCTGCCGTCGGACACCTCGCAGATCAGGGTCCGGTCGTGGATCAGCCGCAGCCGGATCGGCTCACGGCCGTAGCGGATGGCGTTGGTGACCAGTTCGCTCGCGATCAGCTCCGTGGTGAAGCCGAGGTCACCGATGCCCCACTGGTCGAGTTGCCGCACCACCAGAGAGCGGGCGCCCGCGACACCGGCAGGGTCGCGCGGCAGCTCCCAGGTGACGACGTGGTCGACGCTGAGTCCGTGCGTGCGGACCACGAGGAGCGACAGGTCGTCCTCGGCCGCCAGGAGCGGCGCCGCGATGTCCGCGGTGGCCCGGCAGACGTCCTCGACCGACCGGCCGCTGCGCCGCATGGCGGTCCGCAGCAGCCGGGGGACAGCGTCGTCGCTGCCGCACGCGCGCACCAGGCTGCCCGTGTGGAAGAGCAGGGTGCTGCCTTCGGCGAGCTTCAGGTCCAGGGGTTCGAAGACCGGCTCGCCCATGCCCAAGGGCCGGTTGCCCGGCAGTTCGAGGACGTGGACGGATGCGCCCGGACCGGCCACGGCGGGCGGGGGATGGCCCGCGCTGGCCAGGACGCAGCGGCGCCCGACCGGGTCCCACACCGCGTAGAGGAACGTCGCGCCGACCAGTCGTTCCACGAACCACGTGGACCACCGGTCGGGCTCGCCCGTGGCATAGCGCGACACGATGTCGTCCAGCCGGGCGAGGACTTCCTCGGGTGCGAGATCGAGTTCCGACAGGGCCCGGGCCGCGGCGCCGATCAACCCGATGCAGACGGTGGCCTGTACCCCGGAGACCAGGACGTCACCGACGCTGAAGGCGACCCGCATGCCGGACAACGGGACGGCGTCGCTCCACGAGCCGCTCACCCCCGTGCCACTGCGGGCGGGCACGTACGAGCGGGTGATCTCGGCCGCGCTGTGGTCCGGCGCGTGAGCGGCCTCCATGCGCCTTCTCAGGCCGACCGCCGCAAGGTGTTCGTGCTGGTCGAGCAGGCTGCGCGCCGCATCGTCCTCCGAGATCTGGGGCAGCGGACCGGCGGTCGCCAGGATCACCGTTCGCTCGCTGCCCGGAAGGGCGGAGGTCACGGAACAGGCCATGAGCGCGACGGGCACAGCACGGCCGAGCCGGTGCATGAGGACGACCGGGAGCCAGGGGGTACTGCTGGCCTCCGCGGCCGGCACCAGCCGGCGGAGGGAGCCCCACGGAAGCACCGGGCACAGCTCGCCGACCGGTCTGCCCACGACCTCGGGAGTCTCGTACCCCAGAAGACGCTCGGCCGCCGGACTCCATCCGCACACCAGGCCCGCCGCGTCCACCACGAAGGCCGCCGGGCCTCCGTCGAGGGCCGGGGTGCGGGCGGGGAACGCCCCATCCAAGGTGTCCATCTCACCGACCTCGTTCGGTGAGGAAGCTCCTACACGTTGACGATACGACGCCGCCGGGGCCGACGCCTTTCCGCTGGTCGGCCGCCGGGGCGTTCGCTCAGGAAGCGAGTTGCGGGTACAGGGCGGCGGGGCCGGCCGCCAGGCCCGCCTTGACCTGGTGGGACAGCTCGTCGGCCAGCACTTCGTAGGCGTCGGATTCGATGCCGTCCAGCGCCTGCTCGGCGACGCTCTCCGGCGACGACTTCGGGGCGTCGATGTGCGCCGCCAGGTCGGTGTCGACGTAACCGACGTGCAGTCCGGTCACGTTGACACCGCGTGGCTTCAGCTCCAGACGCAGCGAGTCGGTCTGGGACCACAGCGCTGCCTTGGAGGCGCTGTAGGAACCGGCGAGAGCGACCCACGACAGGACGGAGTGCACGTTGAGCAGATGGCCGCCACCGTTGGCCTCGATGATCGGGACGAAGGCCCGGGTCATCTCCAGGGGGCCGTAGAAGTTCGTCTCGAACTCGCGGCGGACGTCGTCCACCGGGGAGGTCAGGAAGGACGCCGCGACGGCCGCCGCGGCGTTGTTGACCAGGATGGTGACGTCCTGTGCCTGTGCCGCCACGGCGGCGACCGACGCGGGATCGGTGACCTCCAGGGGCAGCGCGACCGCGCCGGGATGGGTGACGCTGCGGGGGTCGCGGGCGGTGGCGTAGACCTTCTTGGCGCCCCGGGCGTACAGGGACTCGACCAGGGCCTTGCCGATGCCCCGGCTGCCCCCGGTGACGAGGACGGTCGAACCTGCGATTGCGGTCATGAGCTGCTCCCAGTTGCGTTGCGGCCGATGGCGGAAACCGATCGGTTTTATGTACCGTAAACCGATCGGTTTCCTCCTGGCAAGCAGCGGGCGTAGCCTGTGGCGTATGACTTCGACCGCATCGGCCTCGTCCGAGTCCGCGACGGCGGCTGCGACCGCAGGTACGACTGCGACTGCGACGAGCCCGAGCCGTGAGCGGCTCCTCGACGCCGCAGCCGCGCTCTTCTACCGGGAGGGCGTGAACATCGGTGTCGAGGCGCTGTGCCGGGCGGCCGGAGTCTCCAAGCGGTCGATGTACCAGCTCTTCACGAGCAAGGACGACGTCCTCGCGGCCAGCCTGGAGCGGGCGGGGTCCGGCTACCTGGCCCAGCTGCTGCCCGCTCCCGGGGCCGAACTGCCACCGCGCGACCGCATCATGCACGTCTTCGAACGGCTCGAGTCGCTGTCCGCGTCCCCGGAGTACCTGGGCTGCCCCTTCCTGGCGACCGCGTTCGAACTCAAGGACCCCGTCCACCCCGCCAGGGTGGTGGCGCGACGCTACAAGGACGCGCTCACCGACTTCTTCCGTGAGGAGGCGAGCCGCGGTGACGCGCACGATCCGGATGTGCTGGCCCGCCAGCTCACCATCGCCTTCGACGGATCAAGCTCCCGCGCCGTAGCGCAGGCCCAAGGTCTGGGCGGGCTGGCCGTCGCCACCGCCGCGGCCATGCTGGACGCGGCGGGCATGGCCTGAGCGGCCGCGCGCCCTCGGGCCCTCAGGCGTGAAGCCCGCGGACCCGTGGGGTGTCAGTGCAGTGCGACCTCGCCTGCGCGGACCGCCCGCATGGCGCGCTCGACGGTCTCCTGGTTCTCACCGACCGGAGCCACGTAGTCGATGACGCCGCGCGCCGCGTCCTCCCCGAGCGTCCGGGTCATCACCCATGCGGCGAGGTACTGGGACGCCAGGCAGCCGCCTGCCGTGGCGATGTTCCCCTCGGCGTGGAACGGCGCGTCCAGCACGGTGACGCCGCAGGCCTCGACGAAAGGCCGGCTCTTGTTGTCGGTGCACGCCGGCATGTCACCCAGCAACCCGAGGCGCGCCAGCACCAGCGCGCCGGAGCACTGCGAACCGATCAGCTGTCGCGAAGGGTCGAGCGGCAGCATCGAGGGCAACCGGTCGTCGGCGACCACGTCGCGCGTCCTCACGCCGCTTCCGATGAGTACGACGTCGGCCTCGCGCACGAATTCCATCGGGCGCTGCCCGGTCACCTCGACGCCGTTCATCGAGGTGACCACCGGCGTCGGTGTCGTGATGAAGGCCTCCAGGCCGTCCTTGCGGCACCTGTTGATCAACGAGGCGGCGATGAAGCTGTCGAGCTCGTTGAACCCGTCGAACGTGACGACGGCCACCTGCATCGCAACTCCTCCGAAAATGGCGTCGGACCTCTTGTGCCGTCTGTGGAGTGTCCGCGGGCGTCCCGACGATCCGGGGCAGGGCTGGACAGCCGTTTCCCGTGCCGGATGCGGTCCCGCCGCAGTCGGCGCCCGCCAGGTGCCAGCGTGGTTTTGACCGGCTCCCAGTCTATGGGGTGGCGGTGGACCGTTGCGTACGGCGGTTGCCACACGGCCGAGCGGCCCCGCCAGGCTTCTGCGCGCCGCTGTCACGCGAACTGCATGGGGGGAGGGCATGGCGACACCGCCCTGCGGGTGAGGCGAGGGATACATCTGCCCTCTCGCGTGGCATACGGCAGGGGTGAGCAAACAACCAGAGGTGGAGCGGGAGCCGCAGGACGCGGCGCACCGGCGTCCGACGGGGATGAGCGACCTCACGGTCGAGGCCCTCGGGTCCCTGTCGAAGGCGTTGGAGACCACCGAGCGCGCCCGCGGTCACCTGTACGGCTTCCATCAATTGACCGGCACTGCGGACCTTGAACTGGACCGTGCTGTCCGTTTGCTGCGAGAGGCCGGTCATGAGGCGCAAGCCGACGCCGTCGAGCGCGAGCTCCTGGGACGCGATGTCCTCCCCGGGCATTGGACCTTCGAGATCATCGAGGCCTACAACCGCACCTACTACCGACCCTTCGCAGATCTGGAACGCCGCCTGGTCGACGACCTCGCCGAGGGGCGCGACCATCTCTACGAGGCCCAGATGAAAGAGGCCCGCCGTACATCCCGCCACCCCGACCGCACCACCAGTGGTCGCTCTCGCTGATCGGCACCGTCGTGGAAGGAGCGGGTGGTTCGGCACGGGGCCGAAGCGGGAAGCTCGCACCTCCCGGCCCCTCACCCGACTGGGCCTCCCGCCTGGCAGCCGTGGCCGGCAGGGACAAGGATCGTCTCGTGCATGAGGGTCCGTCGACCTCCCCCAGACGTCCCCTCGGCCGAGAGCCGGGCCCCCGCCGCTGTGAAGCGCCGGGGGCCTGTCTCTTGGGCCTCTACGTCAAGGGCATGCGCGCGCTGGTCCTCCACACCGCCACCGTGCAGGACGGGATCGAGGTCGAGGAAGCGGCCGGCGAGGACGCCTCGGCCCTGCACAGCGTCAACGACCTGCTGCTGCCGATCGTCAAGGGCTACGGCTCCGAGAAGGGCTACGAGCAGCCGCCAAGATCGACACCCTCTACGAGGGCACCACGGCGATCCAGGGCCAGCACTACTTCTTCCGGAAGATCGTCCGTAACCAGGGCGCCGCGCTGACCACCCTCACCGAGGAGATCAAGCGGTTCCTGGCGGCCGGGACCGGCGGTGACGAGCTGGCCGCCGCTCCGCGAGC
Organism: Streptomyces sp. PA03-1a; assembly: GCF_033792805.1. Lineage (NCBI taxonomy): Bacteria > Bacillati > Actinomycetota > Actinomycetes > Kitasatosporales > Streptomycetaceae > Streptomyces > Streptomyces sp. PA03-1a. The sequence continues at coordinate 38,122 of NZ_JARAVO010000001.1, read as the reverse complement.
AGCTCGCCCAGGCCGCGGCCGATCTGGAGGCCATCGTCGGTGTCATGCTGACCGACCTCGCCGCCACCGAGCAGGACGTGAAGTCCACAAGGTGGGCCTGAACACCACCCGCCTGCTGATGGCGTCCGGTGACGTGCTCGTCGGCTACCTGCTGCTCCGTGGCGCGGCCGTGGCGCAGGCGAGACTGGCGCACGCGTCCGCCGAGGACAAGACGTTCTACACCGGCAAGATCGCGGCCGCGGAGTTCTTCGCGGCCGACATCCTGCCCGGGGTCACCGCCGCGCGCCGCAGCGCCGAATCCGTCGACGGCTCGCTGATGGAACTGGCCGAAGCGGCTCTCTGACCCGCGCCCCGATCATCCCGATTGCGCCCCTCCCGGGACGGTACGTTCCCGGTGCGCGGTGGCAGGCCACTCGAGCGACCACTTGGTCCTGCATCGGCGTATTCGGTAGCGCTGTGGCAGGGACATGCGGTAATTAGTGCCCTGGTGGCCCGACTACGGGGGTCCGCCGGCGCACCAAGGGCGCGCCTCAGCAGCATGAAAAGGACGAACTCAGTGGCATCTGGCGTTGTGAAGTGGTTCAACTCGGAGAAGGGCTTCGGCTTCATCGCACAGGACGGTGGGCCGGACGTGTTCGCCCATTACTCCAACATCCAGAGCACCGGATACCGCGAGCTCGTGGAGGGTGAGCGTGTCACGTTCGACGTGACGCAGGGGCAGAAGGGCCCGCAGGCGGAGAACATCGTCCGCGGCTGACCTTGGTGCTGCCGAAGCAGCACGGACACGAAGCGGCCTCGCCCACGGTTTCCGGCCGTCGGCGAGGCCGCCTCGTGTCCCCCTACCGTCGGGGGGCTATCCGGAAGGAACGGATGACCGTCTGGTCGACGGCGTCGCCCGCCGCGTCCTTGGCGGTGAGGCGGATCGAGGCGTAACCGCCGGCCGAGGGCGTGGTCAGCTTCACGAAGCCGCGGTCGCCTGCGCGCCAGACCTTGAGGGCCTTCCAGCTCCTGCCGTCGTCGAAGGAGACCCGCAGGCCCAGCGAGGTGGTGACGGCCTTGCTGCCGCGCTCGGCGGCGACGGTGAAGAGGTACGTGCGGCCGCCCGTGACGGTGCCGGAGGCGTTCAGCGGGCCGCCCAGCCGGACGTTCATCAGCGGCAGCTCGGCCGGTTCCGGGCCCGTCGGGCGTCCGGAGGTGAAGGTCCAGGTGGCGGAGGCCTTGCTGCCCAGACTCGACCAGCCGACCTTGCGGGTGCCGGACGACGTCAGGGTGTAGGTCGCCTTCTCGTAGGGAACCGCCGCCTGCAGCCGGCCCAGGGAGTCCAGGGACGCGATCTTCACGCCGTCGCGGTACAAGGTCGACGAGCCCGTGGTGTCCCGGGCCTCGCCCGAGTGCGTCGCGGTGTTCTCGGCGGCCGTGGAGAACAGGCCGGGGGTGAGGTACAGCCCGTCCTCGAGCCGCAGGGCCTCCACCGACCGGGCGCGCAGCGGTCCCTGGTTCCACCCTCGGGTGTAGGCCTTGCCCGGGGTGAACCGTGTGGTGCCCGCGAACTGGATCTCGTCGTAGCCCGCAGTGCCCTGGGCGCGCATGCCGAGGGTGCGGTCCCAGACGATCGCGGAGTCGTCGGTGTAGTAGCGGGTCTGCCTGCCGGGGACCGGGACCTGGTTGCCGTCCACGAACGTGATGGCGCCGTAGGTCGGGACCGGGGTGTCGATCCGGACCCCGAGCGGCTTGCCGCCCTGGTCGGCGTAGGTTTCCTCGACCCGGGCGAGGGACCTGTCGTGCATCGGGCGGGTGAGGGTGGCCGGGATGCCGCCCTTGGTGTTGACGGCCAGGTTGTAGGCGTAGCTCCAGGCCGGCTTGGTGGCGGTCCTGGGGACCGTGCCGCTCCACCGCTGGGTGGCGAGGAACCAGAACGGGTGGCTGGTGACCTTCGTCGTGGTCGGGGTGGCGTAGACGCGGCTGCCGGGGAAGCCCAGCACGAACTTCTGGGTGCCGTAACGGCCGTCCGCGCTGATCGACGTCGTACTGGCGAAGATGCCGTCGTTCTGCGCAGTGCCCTTGTCGACGGTGAGGTCGACCGGCTTCGCGGTGCGGCCGTCGAGGACGAGCGTGGTGTCGGCGGTGAGGTCGACGCCGGGCCGGGAGAAGAGGACCGAGGTCTGCGCGACGGGGTCGAACTTGCTCGCCGAGACGTCGTACTCGCTCTCGGGCAGCTGCATCGCGACCTTGCCGTCGGCGTCGGTGGAGGCGTTGTACTGCAGACCGGTCCGGCTGTCGAAGGCGGCAACGTTGATGTCCGGGCCCACGGGCTTGCCGTCGAGGCCGAGGACGGTCAGCGACAGGGCGCGGGTGAGTGGCTCGGCGTAGACACCGAAGGCGTCGCGGACCGTGGTGGTGCCGTCCTCCGTGGTGGCGACGATGGAACCGCCGTAGGCGCCCGCCATCGTGTCGTCGACGGAGGCGGTGAGGGTGGCGGAGGCGGTGCCGCCGGCCGGGACGGTCACCGTGTCGGCCGACAGGGCGAAGGCCCCCGCGGGGGCGGCTGTGCCTCTGGGCCCGTACGCGTCGACGGAGAGGTGGAGCGTGACGTCGGCCGCGCCGTCGTTGGTGTAGGTGACGGTGCCGGTCCGGGTGACGTCCTGGTGCGGGTAGTCGGCCTTGCCCAGGCTGATGCTGCCCGAGGTGGCGCGTACGTTCTGCGCGCTGGCGCGGGCGACGTCCAGCCGGCCGGTGCCCTGGTCGTACGCGGTCAGGCCGGGCAGGCCCTTGGCGGCACTGGTGAGGGCGGCCTTGAAGTCGGCGGCCTTCCAGGACGGGTGCTGCTGGGCGAGCAGCGCCACCGCTCCCGTGACATGCGGGGTCGCCATCGAGGTGCCGGAGGCGGTGACGTAGGAGGAGCCGACCGGGTCGCCCATGGTGGTGCCCGCCGCGCGGGCCGCGGTGATGTCCTGGCCGGGCGCGACGATGTCCGGCTTGACGGCGAAGTCCTCGATCCGCGGGCCGCGGCTGGAGAAGGCGCTGAGCGTGTCCTGCTTGGTGGTGCTGCCCACGGTGAGCGCGGAGTCGGCGATGCCGGGGGAGCCCACGGTGCCGCCGAAGTAGTCGGCCGCTGGGGCGCCTTCGTTGCCGGCCGCGATCACGAACAGGGTGCCGCGCTCGGCGGTCAGCGTGTCGACCGCCTCGGTGAGCGGGTCGGTCTTCGCGTACGGGGCCTGCCCCAGGCTGAGGTTGACGGCCTTGGCGCCCGCCTCGGACGCCCACGTCATGCCGTTGATGACGGCGTCGTCGGGGCAGAAGCCGTCGTCGGTGCAGACCTTGCCGATCAGCAGCTTGGCGTCGGGCGCGACGCCCTTGTACTTGCCGGCGGAGGCCGCGCCGGTGCCCGCGATGGTGGAAGCGGTGTGGGTGCCGTGGCCGTTGCCGTCCACCACCGTACCGGTGCCCGTGAAGTCCATGGTCCCGCCGGTGGAGGCCTTGTCCGAGAGGTCGGGGTGGGTGGGGTCGTAGCCGGTGTCGAGGTCGGCGACGGTGACGCCCTGCCCGGTGATGTGCGCACCGGTGGAGTCGACGCTGTCCCAGACCTTCGGGGCGCCGATGATGGCGGTGCTCTCGGCGAGGGCAACGCGGCTGCGGCCGTTGAGCCACAGCTTGTCCAGCGGGCCGCGGAGGCCCTGCGTCCCGCTGACGAACGTCCAGAACGCGGTGGCGTCGCGCTTGGCCGGGGCGAGGCTGCCTCCGTGGAGGACGTCCAGGGTCCGGGTGATCCTGGCGCCGTGCCGCTGGATCGCTCCGCGAGCGGCCGAGGAAGAGGCGCTGCGGCTGGAGTAGATGAGCCGCAGCGAAGCGCTCGAGGCGTCGTCGTAGCCGGCGTCGAGCTGCTCGGTGACGTCGAAGAGACGCGGGTCGAGCTTCCCATCGGTCAACAGCGGCTGTGCGTCGGACGGGACCACGAGGATGTGGTGGTCCGTGCCCTTCCACTGGTGGGACACGTCGAAGCCGATGCGGTCGCGGCCCGGGCCGCGTGTGACGCTGACCGCGGGGACGCCGCCGGCACCTCGGGTGACGGTGACCTTGTCACCGGTGATCAGGGTCAGGGTGCGGACCGCCTTCGCGCCGGGCGAGGCGGAGCCCAGGGCGGGTACGGGCGGTGCGGAGTTCGGGGATGCCTGCGCGGCGCCTGGTACGGCGCCGGCGACCAGCCCGGCCAACGCCAGGGCCCATCCGGCTCGTATACGCATGTATGAGTACCTTTTGGCCGCCCGGGGAGACCTGGGACGCGGGCGGCGGACAGAGAGTGCCCGGCGGTCGCCGGCCACCCGGGAGACGGCCTGGGCAGGCCTGTGCTGGGGCGAGTTGCCCCTCAGGTCGAACGCCCGACCGAGTCCTTGGTCACGAGCGACGAGAAAACCACACTTGATCAAGGATGCATAGAGGTGAGCGTGTGTTACCGCTGGTCAGGGTGCAGGCCGGCCCGGCGGTGAGCGACGGGTCCCGGAACGGGTCGCACGAGTTTCCCGAAGGATGGGGGGTCACGGCCGTTGGAACGGGAGGGCCTGGCTCGGCAGCCTCGCGCCCAACAAGCGCAGGGCAAGGGGCCCTTCGGATGGCCGCCTGCGGCGGTGGGTGGCCGGCAGTTGCAACCCACCGCTCACAGGGCCGTGTGCATCGGTGGTCATCACCACCGATGCGGCATTCCGAGTCAACCTGATGAGAAGGTGTGAAACCGGGCGGCGTGGCGGGGCGTTGAGCGGTTGTCACTCCAACGGCGGTGTGGCCCGCCGGGGAGGTTCCCCGCTGATGGCGAACGGGGCGCCGGCGAGCCATCCGTGGTGCGCCCACCGTGATGCGTCCGGGCAGTGCAAAGGGTGAGGTTCGCGGCCCTTCCGGCAGCGCGAACCCCACCCTGGCACGGGGGAGAGGCGTCAGGTCACCATCGGTACCAACGGCGGCGCCCACCGCCCTCGGCGGCCCGGAACACGAAGCCGAGCAGCCACACCACCAGCACGATGATGGCGATCCACCACAGGGCCTTGAGGGCGAACCCGGCCCCGAAGAGGATCAGGGCCAGCAGCAGGACAAGAAGCAAAGGAACCATGTCGTCAACCTCCTGACCACGCGTCTGCCCCGAGGCGCGATCGCCATGCGTGAACCACAGGGCACCGGATGGCGTGTGAACGGGCCCGCCGTTTTCCGCATGGAACCCGAAGGGCCGGAAAGGGGCAGGTCATGGCCGTCACCGGCCACGCACCGAGGAGGACTCATGGCCACGTCAGAACAAGACCGCCGGAAGAGCGCCGGGACCGACGACATCACCCGGCGACCCCGCCAGGAATCCCAGGACGAAGGGGGCCGCGACTCCTCGCACCGTGAGCAGGGCACCGTCGGGGACGCCCTCCGCAAGGCGATGGAGGAAGCGGCGGTCGACAGGGAAGACTTCGCCTGAGCCCGGCGAAAACCGCTGGTCAACCTGGTGACCGAGGGCCGAGACTGAGGGGCTCATCACACCGGACGGACAGAGCGGGGCCGGAACTGACGTACAACCGGGACACACTTCCCTTTCCCGAGAACCGCGTGCCTCCGGCCTCCTTCACGGGCATGCACGACTGGGCCGATCTCGACCCGGGTCGCCACCCGTTCGCCTGGGACGAGGACGAGGAGGCCCGTCTCCGCGCGCTGGTCCGTGAATGGGTGCCACCCGTGCTTTCCGGCATGGCGGGTTGGTGGCAGGGCGAGGAGTGGTGCGAACGCCAGGTGGACGCGATCATCCGGGAGCGGTACGGGACCTGGGCGCAGGGATGGAACTGGTGCTACCGGTACGGCGGGGTCATCGGCAGTTGGGTCACCGGAGCCGGCTCGGTGACGACCCCCGACGAGACCGCCGCCCGCGTCGTCGCCGCGCTGCTTGAGTGGCGGGAGTGGTTGGAGACGACGGCTCGGCGATTCGTCGAGCTGGCACCGCCGCCGGACGCCGCTCCGGAGGATCTCAGCTGGCATCTCGAGCGCGCCTGCGTCCGGCTCGTGACGTACGCGCTCGACTCCGACGCGGAGGGCGGCTGGCACAGGCAGGCAGGTCTGCTCCTGCGCTGGTACCTGACCACCAGCGGCATGAGCCAGGCGGACGCCGGACGGGCGGTCGAGGCCGCGATCGGCGGCCGGTTCCATAGCTGGGTCGCCCCTGCGCGGACACTGATCGAATCGGTCGGTGAGGACCTCGCCGTCGGCCTCACCGGCTACGCCCCGTACCAGGACCACCGTGAGCGAGAGGACCTGGAGGACCGCCATGACCGCTCCTGACAGCCTCGCGACCTGGCTGCGCGTACGCCGCGAGTCCGCCTGGCACCAGGCACCCGCCCTGCGACGGGTGCGGCCCGTGCGCGACGGGTTCCGCGCGTGGTGCGAAGGGCCGGTACGCCGGCGCGACCCCGTCCGTGCGGAGCGCCTGCTCGCCGCCCACACCCTGGCCCGCGCCGACGCCGCCCGCCGGGCCCCGCTGGACTTCGCCCTGCTGGCGGGCTGGCAGCGCGAGGTCTTCGGCGGGGGACAGGCACCTTTCCGCGAGACGGACGCCCACGCGAAGGCGGGCTGCGAACGCTACGGCCTGACGTCGACGACCCAGGCCGACTTCGCCGCCTGCCTGCGGGAGGCGACCGACCCGCTGATCCCGCCGGCGGCACGTGCGGCCCGCGCGTACCTCGACGTGGCGTTCTTCCACCCCTTCACCGACGGCAATGCCCGCGCGGCCCTGCTGACCCTGGTCCACGTCCTGGCCCGCGAGGACATCGTCCTCCCGGAGGTCGGCCCGCTCCAGACGACCCGGTATGCGGACGACCCGGTGGGCGCCGCCGACCTGGCGACACTCATCGGTGTGCTCAACCGGCGCCGGTAGCGCGAGGTTGACAGGCGAGGTCGGCGCGCCGCCGGGACCTCGAAGGGCTCCAAGGGGTCGCCGTCGACGCGCCGACCGGTGCGAGCCTATGCCCCGGCTCGCCTCTCCAGCGTGCCCGAGCGCCGATGGCGCCGCATCCTGGACGTGCGGCCTCGCCGCCTTCCGCCCTGGCCGGCGAGGCCGCTCATCGGTCAGGGCCGACGGCGAGCGCGAGACCGGACCGGCGACGGACGCGCGACCCTGCTGGGGCTCGACAACGCCATCGGGCGGTGCCGGCCCGTCGCGTCCGCGAGGTAGGCGGGCGGCCCGCCGCTCGCGTGCGGGGGTGGTGTCAGGCGCTGGTCACGGAGGACGCGATCATGTCGAGGGAGACCTGCCACAGCAGCGCCGCCCGGTCGGGGTCCATGGCGTGGGCGGCGACGCCGCGGCGTATCCCGGGGGTGTGCGGGGCGGCTTCGTTGCAGTCCTCGAAGTAGCGGCCGGAGACGCCTTCGACCAGCGGTGATGCGGCGAGCAGCACGGAGGTGGCGGCTCCCTGCTCGATGTCCTTCCAGGACACGTCGGTGCTGGTGGCGTCGAAGGTGGTGGGACTGTTGGAGATGTCACCGATGTGGCGGCCGAGGCGGGTGGTGGTGATGCGGCCGGGGTTGAGGGCGTTGACGGCGATCAGGTCCGCTGCCCACCGGCGGGCCGCCTCGACGGTGAACAGGACGTTGGCGGTCTTGGACTGGCTGTAGGCCGCCCAGGGGTCGTAGGGGTGGTGCTCGAAGTGGACGTCGTCGAACAGCACGTCGCCGTTGACGTGGCCGACCGAGCTGACCGCGACCACGCGTGCCCCGCGCGCCGCGGCGAGGGCGTCGTGCAGGCCGGTGGCGAGGGTGAAGTGGCCGAGGTGGTTGGTGGCGAACTGCAGCTCCCAGCCTTCCTCGGTGCGCTCCAGTGGCGAGGCCATCACCCCGGCGTTGAGGACCAGGACGTGCAGCGGTCCCGACCAGGAGGCCACGAAGGCTCGCACGGATCCCTGGTCGGCGAGGTCGAGCAGGGCGGCGCGCACGCTTCCCGGGCCGCTCGCGGGGGTGATCTCCCGGGCGACCTGGGTGCCCGCGGCCAGGTCGCGGACGCCGATGGTGACCTCGGCGCCGGCGGCGGCGAGGGCGCGCGCGGTCTCGCGGCCGATGCCGGAGGCCGCCCCGGTGACGATGGCGCGCCGGCCCTCGAGGTCGACGCCGGCGAGTACGTCGGTGGCGGTGGTCTGCGCTCCGAAGGGCGTGGTGATGAGCTGGTCGGTCATGACGTTCTCCAGGAAGGCGGTGATGCGGGGCACGCGCGTGCGGCCGGTGGCGCACGGGCACGGTGCGGCCGTACTCTCGTATCCGGAACTGGTTCCGGTTCGCTTCAGGACTGTAAGCGGAACCGGTTCCGCTTGCAAGTGGCGGCGGGAAGGGAGACGGGATTGACCGGCGACGACGAGGCCCCGGCGCGGCGCGGCAGACCCCTGCGTGCCGACGCGCGGCGCAACGAGGACCGGGTGCTGGAGGCGGCGGCCGCGGCTTTCGCGCGGGACGGCATCGGCGCCTCCGTCAAGGACATCGCCCGCGACGCCGGCGTCGGCGTAGGAACGCTGTACCGCCGCTTCCCCTCCAAGGAACTGCTGGTCGAGGCGGCCTACCGGCACGAAGTGCAGCGCCTGTGCGAGGCGGCGCCCCACCTGGCGGCCACGCGCCCGCCCGAGGAGGCCCTGCGCACCTGGATGGAGTCCTTCATCGACTTCATGGCCGCCAAGCACGGCATGGCCGACGCGCTGCGCGTGGTGCTGACCGACGACAGCGAGAAGATGCACACCCGGGCCCTGCTCGCCGAGGCCATCACCCACCTGCTGGCTCCCAGGGACGGGGGGGACGGGCAGCGGATGGCCCGCCCGGACGTCGACCCCCAGGACGTCCTCATGGCCCTCGGCGGGATCAGCCTCATGGCCGCCAGCGAGGAACACCGCGACCTGGCCACCCGGCTCATCGACCTGCTGCTCCACGGCATCGTGCGCAGCTGATGCGCCGCGCCGCGGCCCGCCGGGCCCGGCGGTGCGGGTCGGGCCGGATGCCGTACGGCCGCGCGCTGCCGCGCGTCCCCGGAGCGGCGGACGGCTCGACCGGCTCAGGCGGAGTGGTCGTCGAAGCGGGCCCGGTGCCGGAGGACGAAGCTCTCGACGTCCAGGGGGTCGTCGCCGCCGATCCGCTTCACCAGGTCGTTCATGCCGGAGAAGGCGCCGTGACGGTAGTCGACGGCGACGGCGAGGAGGTGCTGGATGAGGTGGGGGGAGGCGCCGCGCTTCTCCAGGATGGCGGCGAATTCGTCGAGGTCGATCGGCACGTAGGTGACGTGACGGCCCAAGGCGCGTGACATGGCCTCGGCGATCTCGTAGTGGTCGAGTTCGACGGCTCCGTAGAGCGGGTAGATCTTGTCGGCGTGCGGGGCGGGGTCCTCGAGGATGGACGCGATCACCTTCGCCTGGTCGACGGCGGCGATCGGGGCGTGCCGCCCGTCGGCGAAGGGGAAGCGCAGTTCGCCGGTCCCGGTCCACATGTTGGTCAGCCATTCGGCGAAGAGGGTGGGACGCAGGTGGGTGACCGCGACAGGGGAGCGGTCCAACAGGCGTTCGGCGACCCAGTGCTGGCGCGCCGCGTTGCTGGCGGCCTCCCGGCGTGCGGAGATCTGCGACATGTTCACCATCGCTCCCACCTCGTTCTCCTCGGCCGCCTGGGCGAGGTTCGCCGTGGCGTCCATCAGGCCGGGGAGGATGGGGTACGTGAAGTAGGCGGCGTCGATGCCCTCGGTCGCGTGGGCCAGGGAGTCGAGGTCGTGGACGTCGCCGACCACGACCTCCGCGCCCAGCGTGGTGAGTGCCTCGGAACGTCCGTCGATGCGGCGGACCAGGGCACGGACGCGGTGACCGCGCTGCAGCAGCGTTTCGGTGGTGTACCTGCCGGTCTGGCCGGTGGCTCCGATCACCAGAAGTTTGCGGTTCGTCATGGCATCCTCCTGGGAGATGCGGCTGCGCGACGCCTTCCGTAACGCCTGACCCCGCACCGGCCGGACACCGACGAGCCCGGCGCACCGAAGGGGTGCGCCGGGCTCGGTCGGCACATGTCAGGGCGTGGCCCTGAGCGCACAGGCGACGACCGCGGTCACGGTGTGCGGGCCCACTCCCGCGGGTACCGCGTTCACCGTCCACCCGGTGGAGGGGTTCGCGAACGGGACGCTGGTCACGATCGTGGCCGTGTCGAGCGCGAATCCGCCGCCGACCGCCAACTCGCCCGTGGGGCAGGACAACGTGTGGTCGAGGCCGTCCGCCGCGAACGTGGCGACGAGGGTGTGGGCCCCGGAGAGCCCGCCAGGGGGGCCCGGGACGCCGGGGATGCCCTGGGGCCCGGGAGTTCCGGGAGGCCCGGCCTGGCCGGGGGGACCTGCGGGACCTGCGGGACCTGCGGGACCGGCCGGTCCCTGCGGCCCGGGAGGACCGGGGATGCCCGGACGGTTCAGGCAGTAGTTGGGGTACGACGGGTACGGGTAGCACGGGTGCACGGACCCCTGCTGGGCGGCGCCGTACTCCGTGCTGTCAGCCGCCGTGGAGCTGCCTTCCGTGGGCGCCGAGTACGCCGTACCCGTCACCACGCAGGACGCGAGTGCCGCGCTCGCGGCCACCGTCCACACGCGGACACGGCCGTAGCGTCGCTGTGCCGATGACATGGGCCTGGTTATTCGGTACAACACGTCACCTCCAGGTATGGGTTCTGCGGGCGGCCTGTGCCGTCCGCCCCGCCGTACGCAGCGGGGACCGTCACGCAGGACGTCGAACCCACAGCAAGGATCACTGTTCGTACTCACTTGCGCACGCCGTGTAGCCGAAGGGGTGACGTGACGCGGTCGTCTCTCACGACCGGGGCAGCCGTAGGGCGAGGAGGGCGATGTCGTCGACGTTGCCGGGGGGCATGCGGCTCAGGAGCTGGTCGCAGAAGTCGTCCAGCGGCTCGTCGGCCAGTGCGAGGGCGTTGCGGCGGAGCCGGCTGAGGCCGGTGTCGAGGTCGGCGCCGGGGAGTTCGATGAGGCCGTCGGTGTAGAGCAGGAGCGTGGACCCCGGCGGCAGGGGTGTGGTGGCGTCGGGCCGGGGCTCGCGGACGCCGATGTGCGCGCCCAGCAGCGGACTTCGCGCGTCGTCGAGGTAGCGGCCCGGGCCGTCCGGGGTGAGCAGCAGTGGCGGGGGATGTCCGGCGTTGGTCCAGCGCAGGGTCCAGGGGCCGTTCTGGGGGCCTTCGACGCGGGCGAGGATGAGCGTGGCCATGGGGACGGTCGTGATCACGGGCATGGCGTCGTCGAGGCGGTCGACGACGGCGCCGGGGGGTTCGGTGCGATCCCACGCCAAGGACCGTAGTATGCCCCGCAGTTGAGCCATCCCGGCGGCGGCGGTCAGGTCGTGGCCGACGACGTCGCCGATGACCAATGCGGTCGCGCCGTCTTTGAGCTGGAACGCGTCGTACCAGTCGCCACCGACCTGGGACGCGGCGGGTGCGGGCTCGTAGCGCGCGGACATGAGCAGGCGCCCGGGCTGGGGCAGGGGCGTGAGCAGGTTGCGTTGCATGGCTTCGGCGACGTCTCGTTGACGGCCGAACCGGCGCGTGTTCTCCAGGATCTGGCCGACCCGGCGGCCGATGTCCACGACGAGCTGCAGGTCGTCGTTGCCGAAGGGGGCGGCGGGGTCGGTGCGGACCAGGGTCAGGGCACCGGTGGAATTCCTCCCCGAGCCCAGCGGCACGGTGAGTGCCGATGCGGCGCCCACCGACTGGAGGAAGCCGTTGTGCAGGGCGGCCAGCGGCGAGTCCGGCCGCGCGGCCGCACCGGCCGGGTCCTGCAGGACGGGCACCGCCCCGCGCACGGCCTGGACCAGCGGGGAACGGGACTCGCCCGCCGAGGGGAGGCGGGCGCTCCAGCCTTCCTGCCCACGGTCCCGGCCCTCCGGTCCGGTGACCGCCACCCGGTGCGTCTCGCTGTCGTCGACGAGCAGGTCGACCGCCACCCAGTCGGCGAGTCCGGGGACCAGCAGGCGACCCAGGCGGGCGAGCGCCTCGTCGGTCTCGAGGGTCTGGCCGAGCACCGCGGTGATCTGCGCGACCAGCGTCAGGCGGCCGGTCAGGTCCTCCAAGGCGTGCATCTGCTCGGCACGTTCACTGCCGTGGTTGGTGAGGCCGGCGAACAGCATCGCGGTGCCCTTGAACGAGGTACCGTCCGTCACCGGCGCGGCGGACCAGGAGACCTCGACCAACTTGCCGTCACCGCACAGGTACCTGTCGCCGTCCGCACGCCCCGCACCCTTGAGGGTCAGCGCTTCGAGCAGCCTGCACCGGGCCCCGGTGCGCTCACGATCCGTGTGCCGGTGCACGAGGTCGTGGAAGTCCTCGCCGACCATCGCGTCGGAGGCGCGTGCCAGCAGCCGTTCGGCGGCCGGGTTGACCGCGACGACCCGGCCCGCAGGGTCGACCACGGCCAGCGATGCCCCCAGATGATCGACGACCTGCCGCCAGAAGCCCGGCTGCGACGCCCAACGCCGTCCCTCGTCAGCATCGTCCGACACCGCACCCTCCCTGATCGCCTCCGCGGCTCGCCACGAGCGTCTGCCCGGACAGGGGCACCGCGGACGACGACCGTCCCACCATGCTCCCGCCTGGGGGAACCCGACCGCGGCCGACACGACGACGTGCCGGCGCCCACGCCTGCGGCCCTCGGCCGGTGCGCGACCCGGCGACGAACCCGTCGTGGCACGGCCTCGGTCGAGGCCGCACCTGCCTGCGCGGCCCACCTGTTCCGCACTTCCGGGGACGCGTCGCTTCACTCGATTGGGTGGTGCACCAATCGCGGGGCCGCCTGGGTGGCGCATCACTTGCGTGAGGATCCACAGCAAGCAGCACCTGGCACGTGGCGGCCCCGCCGCGCTTTCCGGTCTGCTGGCCGCCGTCGCCGGGGTGGTGCGGCAGCAGGCCGGGCCGGTGGTGGCGGTGGGCGGAGCGGCGATCGACCGCACTCCCGCCGCGGTGAAGGACTGGGCGATCCGCTCGTTCGTCACCCACGACAAGCTCGTGCTGCAGCTCGGCACCCTCCTCGTGCTGGGCGCACTGACCGTCGCGCTCGGACTGCCGGGCATCCGTCACCGGCGCGCGGCAGCGGCCGGAGCGCTCCTGTTCGGTGTCAGCGGCGACAGACGCTTCCGCACCTGGCCGCCGCAGCCTGCCTGGTCACCGCCGTCGCCCTCGGCGGCTGGGCCGTCCACGCCCAGCGAGCGGTCGAAGGACAGCGCGCGCGAGCCACTCAGCTGGAGTGGCACAGCGCGACCCTGGCCGCCTCTCATGACAGACCCACGCGCCGCCTTCCATGCGATGGATCTCGCCGGCGGCGGCACGGCGACCGTGGTCGTCTCCTCCGGGCGGAACCAGGCCGCCCTCGTCTACACCGTTTTGCGGGCGGGCCACGTCTTGGAGTCATCACCGTCCACCGTTCGGTAGGTGTCTCATGCCTGAGCGCAGTACGAGCCGCCCTTCGAGTGGTGCGCTCAACTACGGCGCTGTCGGAGCGACGCGTCCCGCGGAGCAGCAGTGGTCGGGGGAGGGCACGGGCTTGCGGCCCTTCTCGCGCACCGTCGTCATCGGACGCGGGGACGCGGACTGGCGCGCCGCGGCGGACGCCGTTCTGCGCTGGGGTGTGAAGCGGCGAAGCGGCTTCACCGTCACGGGCCGTGACAACGCCGGGGAGAAGGTCGCCGAGGGAGCTGAGTACCGGATCACCGCAGGCTTCGGCCCGTTCGTGGTGCGGGAGCCCGTGCGGGTCGTGGCGGTGGTCGACATGCCGGACCGTTGCGGCTTCGCCTATGGGACTCTGCCCGGGCATCCTGTCCGTGGCGAGGAGTCCTTCGTCGTCCACCGCTCACCCGACGGTAGGGTCGCACTGACGATTCGCTCCCTGACCCGTGCCGCTCCCCACGGACCATGGCGGCCGCTGTTCCCGGCGTTGCTCTTGGCACAGCGATTCTTCCGGCGCCGTTACCTACGTGCCCTGATGCCGGCGTCTTGACCTTGTTCCCTGAGGCTCATCCGGCGGGCTCGAACGCCTCGTTCCATGTCGATGACGACGACCCCGTCCGTCGCGGTTCTCAGACGCGGACGCAGATGGCTACGGACAAGCCGCTGACACGCACCAACGGACCCGGAACGTGCGGGGTTCTGACGGGGAAGCGCCCGTACGCTGCGCGCATGGCCGGAGGGACTAGGATCCCAGCCGGGCGAAGCCGTAGCGCAGAGGTAGTCGCGCGCGGTCTCCAAAATCGCGAGGACATCGGTTCGAATCCGGTCGGCTTCGCCCGACCCATCCGGTCGCGGTGGCGAACGTTTGTGGTGATGCTGTCAGAGACAGCGTGGCCGCTCTCGTACAAGCAGTGTGCGTCGGTGACCGCGCCGTACTGGAGAGGCGGCGGTCATGACAGCGATGCCCACAGCGCGGCAAGGAAACGGGGGCCCCGGCGGCGGCGACATGCTCAGTGGCGCGTCCGTGGCCGCCGGGTCCCTGCTGATGCTGAGCGGGCCGCTCAGCATCCTCATGGGTGCGACCGCCATTGCGAAGGACACGCTGTTCGTCACGTCGTCCCACTACGCCTACGAGTTCGACCTGACCGCCTGGGGAGTCATCCACCTCGTCATCGGAGTGGCGCTCGTCGTCGCCGGTTTCGGTGTCCTGATGAACAAGAGCTGGGGTCGCGGGGCCGGCGCAGCGGTGGCGGGGATCAGTTTGATCACCCAGTTCATGTTCGTTCCGTATTACCCCGCATGGGCGATTCCTGTGATGGTTCTCGACCTCATCATCGTGTTCACCCTGACCAGGTTCCACGTCGGGTCCAGCGGCGGCCACTGAACGGGGCTTCGTATCCCGTCGGCGAGTAGCGGCAGCCAAGCTGGGTGCAGCATTTCCTCGCCCGCTTCGGCCTCGCCGGCGCGCTGATCCGCTATCGCAGGAGTGCCGGCTGAGGCAGTGCCGCAAGCCAGTTGGTCAGCAGGTGGTTGACCTCGTGGGGCCGTTCCTGCTGGAGCCAGTGGCCGCAGTCGTCCAGGAGGTGGGAGGAGACCAGGCCGGGCAAAGTGGTCGGGTAGGCGTCGATCGCGTCGGACATCCAGGTGGTGGAGGCGTCCAGGGTGCCGCCGATGAACAGGGACGGCTGGGTCAGGGGGACGCCGTTGAACTGGACGAGGTCCTCCCAGTCGCGGTCCATGTTGCGGTAGCGGTTGAGTGCTCCCGTGAGGCCGGTGCGCTCGAACTCCCCGGCGTAGTGGTCGAGGTCGGCCTCGGTGAGCCAGGAGGGGAGCCGGTCGGCGGGGAAGCGGTCGCGCAGGGTTCCGCCTGCGCTGACGAAGTGCGGGTCGGGCTGTCCCGGGGCCGGCATGGTGCCGGCGGACAGGGCGGCGTAGAAGCCCGCGAGCCAGCCCCGGACGTCGGGCTCGATCTCTGCCTCGGCCCGGCCCGGCTGCTGGAAGTAAGAGACGTAGAACTCCTGGTCTCCACCCATCCGCGCGAAGACGTCGCTGGGGCGCGGACCGCCGGGCGGGGCCTAGGGGACGCTGAGCAGGCCCACGGCGCGGAAGACGTCGGGGTGCAGCAGGGCGGAAGCGGCGGCGATGTTCGCGCCCCAGTCGTGGCCGATGACCACCGCTGTCTCCTCGCCCAGCGCGTGCACCAGGGCGACGTTGTCCTCCACCAGGGCGCGCATGCGGTACTCGCTCGTCTCGGTCGGCCTGGAGGAGCGGCCGTAGCCGCGCACGTCCATTGCCACCGCCCGGTATCCCGCCGTCGCCAGGGCCGGGAGCTGGTGGCGCCAGGAGTACCAGGACTCGGGGAAGCCGTGGACGAGCAGGACGAGCGGCCCGCTGCCTTGCTCGACCAGGTGCAGCCGTCCGGCAGGCGCGTCGACGGTGTGGTGGCGCAGGTCGCCGGACGGCGTGGGCTGGTGCATGGCTTCTCCTCGGGTTCCCCGGTGGCCGCGGTACCCGTCGATCATCCGCTGTCGACGGGCGGGGATGCGAGCCGCGTTGACAAACTGGCAAAATGGCAGGTCAGGACGGACACACGAGGGAGGCGAAGTGGAATGGCGGACGACGTCGCCGTGGTCCTGGCCGCCATGGGGCCGCGGCTGCGGGACGCGCGCGAGAAGCGCGGGGACACGCTCTCCGAGGTCAGCCGGGCAACCGGGATCGCCTCCAGCACGCTGTCACGGGTCGAGAACGGCCTGCGCAGACCGAATCTGGAACTGTTGCTGCGCCTGGCGAAGGCGTATGGCGTCTCCCTGGACGCTCTGGCCGGCACAGCCGAGGCCCCCGCGCAGCGGCCGTCCCGCCCGGTGCAGCGCGCGGTGGACGACAAGGCGGTACTGCCGCTGACCCACTATGTCGGAGGGCTGCACGCGCACAAGCACGTCCTGCCGGCCACCGACGAACAGCCCCCACGGCCGCACCAGTCGTCGCACGAAGGATACGAATGGCTCTGCGTGCTGTCCGGGCGGCTGTGGCTGGCACTCGGCGACCATGACCTCCTCCTGACCTCAGGAGAGGTCGCCGAGTTCGACACCCGCACCCCTCATGGATTCGCCAACGCGGGTCTCGGCGCGCCGGTCGAATACCTGATCATGTACGGGCCCCAAGGCGAGCGCCTACGCCCCCGCGTCCAGCCGACGGCCCACCACGACAGCTTCTGAGGTGCTCGAAACCAGCCCCGGCGCCGGACCGAAGTCGCCTGGGGCCGCCCTTCGGCCGCACGGGTCATTGTCCCGGGCCGTTCGGGGGGTGTGAGGCCTGACGTCGGCGTGCCTCCCACACCACCGGGGCACCGGTGGTCTTCGGGTGTGGGTGCGATGGCCATGCAGGAGCCCGGGCGTGCCCCGCGCGGAGACAGGAGAAGCTGCATGCTCAAGGGATCAGTTCGTGCTGCGCTGTCGTCGACGGTGCTGGCGGCGACGTCGGGCGCGGGCGGCCTGGTCGGGGCGATCCCGGCCGCGGCCGGCCAACTCACCGTGGTCGACTGCCGCGGCAACCCCATAGCCCTGCAGCCGGCCATCAACAGCGCCGCCCCGGGCGCGGCGCTCCTGGTGAGCGGGACCTGCACCGGCCCCTTCACCATCACCAAGGACCTGACCCTGATCGGCCTCAAACCCGCCGTCCTCGACGGCAACAAAGCCGGCTCCACCGTGACCGTGACCGGAGCCGTCCGGGTGCGACTGGACACGCTGACCATCACCAACGGCACCGGCAGCGGCATCCGCAACAACGGGGGCACGCTGGACCTGACCGGCTTCACGGTGGAGCACAACACGGCAGGCCCGGGTGGCGGCATCTACAACGACGTCAACGGCACGGTGACGCTGACCGGCTCCACGGTGCGCGACAACACCTCACACTCCGGCGGCGGCATCATCAACTTCGGCACCGTGCGGCTGACCGGCTCCACCGTGGAGCACAACACGTCGACCATCGACGGCGGCGGCATCTACAACAACTTCAACGGCACGGCGACGCTGACCGGCTCCACGGTGCGCCACAACACGGCGGCAAGGGCCGGTGGCGGCATCTACAACATCTTCAACAGCAGGGTGACGCTGACCAGTTCCACGGTGGGCGGCAACACGACGGGAACCGTCGGCGGCGGCATCTGGAACGACATCAACAGCACGGTGACGCTGATCGGTTCCACGGTGGGCGACAACACCGCCGGAACCGAAGGCGGTGGCGTCTACAACAAGGACGGCACGGTGACACTGACCGGCTCCACGGTGCGCAACAACCGCCCGGACAACTGCGGCGGGCCCGTTCCCGTCCCCGGCTGCACCGGCTGAACCCCCACCTTCCCCCGCCGGCCCCCGGCCAAAGATCGCGCCAACGTCCGCTTGGTGTCGATCACTCCCAGCCAATCCCACGTTCAAGACCCGCGGAATGCCGGTGCGCCCCCTCGTGACCGGGTGAAAATCATGCGATGAAGAGAATCGCCCGCGTGGCCCTGGCCTGTGCCGGATCTGTCACCCTGCTGTCCGGCTGTACCGAGCACAGTGCTTCCGCCACCGATGGCTACACCCCTGGCCCGACGGTCACCTCCACGGTCGCGCCTGATCCCGCGGTCCAGTTGGCCGAGCACTACCGCCATTCCGGCGGAGTGACGGACGTGTACGGGCTTCTGCGCGGTTCCGGCCCTGGCGGGGTTCCCCTGGTGACGGTGTGGACGCACAACTCGGACGATGATCCCAAGCCCTTCGAGGAGCTCAAGGGATCGATCACCGATTTCCTGCGGCGTGAGGAAGGGGTCTCCTTGAATAAGGGGTACCTGATGGACGTCTTCGGCCCGGATGGTCGCTTGCAGCACCGCCTCGACGCGCGGACGTGACTCCAGGTCGGCGGCCGTACGCGTCTCTGGTCCGCCGCTCGTTGCGGGCCGGCCAAGCTCACGGCCCGTTCATTCAAGGAGCGCGAACGACGCCCGTTCTTGCCAATTCGCACCGTCATGCACGATGAGGTCGACTGATGAGACCCGGGACGTGAAGGGGAGCTTGCTGAGCAGTTCGGCCTCAATCTGATCCAGAACTTCATCGTCCTGACCGTCAGCGACGGTCAGGTGCGGCACGATCTCGCTGAACTGGCCTCCGTAGGGAGGGGCTTCGGGCCACCGCTCAGCGATCACCTCAGTGAGCACCCGCAACTGCGCGTCGGGCTCAGGAGCGAGATACAGCACTCCCGGAAACCGCCCACAGCTGTCAAACCGCAGGTCAAAGGCGTGACGGCTGCCGAGAACATCAGTGAGAGCCGAGTGGACACGCGCATCTATTCGGTTCTCGTCGAGGAACGGGAAGAGCACCGTGACATGTGCGGGTACTCCTGCTTGGGCTGACGGATCGAACCGTTCACGCCATGCGCGGACGGCCGGCTCGGCGTCCGGGATCCTGACGATGAGTCCTGTCCGGCCTGCCTGAAATCCACCGCTGCTGTCATCCGCCATGACACCGCATGCTGCCACCTCGGAAGCCGGCGACAGCACTCATCATGTGTCCGTGACCACTGCTCGCCGCGGTGCCTGCGACAGCTCCCGGAACCGGCGTGCGCGTCGTGTCTCGGGGGCGTCCGCACGCCTGGTCCTCGGAGGGAGGCCGGCCGCCAGGGAAGACCCTTCCTGGTACCGGCCTTACCAGGCACGAGGCCCGCCCGGTCGGCAGACGGGGCTACGCTCCGAAGGATGACCACGGGATCCCACGAGACGATCAGCCCCCAGCCGCTGCACCTGGAGCGCGGCTCGGTCCACGACGAGGCGTGCCCGAGCTTCCAAGGCGCCGTCGAGCTCGTCGGACGCCGCTGGACGGGCGCGATCCTGGCCGCGGCGGCCCAGGGTGCGCGCCGGTTCGGCGAGTACCGCGCCGTCATCGCCGGGATCTCCGACCGGCTGCTCGCCCAGCGCCTGAAGGAACTCGAGGCCGAGGGCCTCATCGAGCGCTCCGTCATCC
This sequence comes from Streptomyces sp. PA03-1a, assembly GCF_033792805.1. Taxonomy (NCBI): domain Bacteria; kingdom Bacillati; phylum Actinomycetota; class Actinomycetes; order Kitasatosporales; family Streptomycetaceae; genus Streptomyces; species Streptomyces sp. PA03-1a. The sequence goes on along the minus strand of NZ_JARAVO010000001.1, from coordinate 18,671 downwards.
CGAGCACCCCGGTGCAGGTCCGCTACGCCCTCGCCCCCGACGGCCAGGCGCTCATCGCGGCCCTGCAGCCCCTCGCGCAGTGGAGTGCACGTCGTTTGCGTCGAGCCCGGTAGCGGGGGCGGGGGCGGGGGAGGAGGGGCCGCTGACTCGGAAATGCCCCGGAATGGGTGTATGTGCTGGTGAATGGGTAATAACCACGCAAAATCTCCGAGAGCAGAGCAGAGGGGTGTCTCATGACCCGAGGAGCAGAGGGATTGCCCTACCCCACTCCCCGCGCGAACGTCGACCTGGCCCGCGAATGCGGAGCCTGCTTCGGCTGGGGAACCGTCATCACCGACCAAGGCCGGCACGAACTCTGCGGGGACTGCCAGGACGACAGGCTCACCGAACAGCAGCGCGTCAGGGCGGTACGGCTACGGCCGGGCTCCCGCTACACCTCGCCCCGCTGACCCCGCTCCCGCCGGCCCCCACGGATGCGCCGGGCGGCATCACCACGCCTCCGCGCCGCCCCCACGCCACTCCACCTGACCGGGGTCGGTCAAGCTGACCGTCCCCGCGTCGTACCCGGCGAGCCACAGGTACCGCAACAGGTCCGCCAGGGAGTGCGCGGTGCCGAAGTACTCGCCCCGGATCACGACCCTTCGTCCGTCGACCGGCGGTTCCACGATCACCGGCGGCCCCTCGGTGCGCGTAACCCCAGCCTGCAACAGCAACCGCGAAGGGCGCGCGGCGGCGCCCCTCACCCGGGCGTGCCGCATGCCGCCGGCGCCCAGCGCCCAGCGCCCCCGGGCCCAAGGGGTCGCTTCCGCGCGCGTGACCTCAGGACATCAACGGGAGCCTGCCGACGATCTTGTTGACGCGGTTGCGCGGGCCGACGATGCTCACCGCGCAGTACTCCATCGCCTCGGCCGACGTCCTGCCCACGGCGTCGCGGTAGTCGGTGTAGACCAGCGTGCGCTGCGCGGCGGCCGGCATGTCGGCGACGAACACGTCCGCGGAGGCGCCGGCCTTGGCGCGGATCGCGCGCAGTGCGGCGGCGTCGGCGGTCAGCACCGTGCAGCCCACCCAGGGCAGGGCCGGATGGACGTTGCCCTCGGCGTCGGTGACGTCCACGCCGAGCAGTCCGGGAACCCGGGCCGCCGTCGGGGCCGCCACGCAGACTGCGGCGTTCGACGCCCGGCCCGCCGGCAGTGCCTCGTCGACCACCACCACCCACTTCAGTCGCGCGTCGCGGGTCGACAGGTCCAGGACCACCTCCTCCGGTGCGAAGCCGACCGCCATGCCAGGCATGTCCTGGCGGGCCTCGTGCAACTCACCCATCTGCGGACTCCTCGGGGTATCAAGTACGGGTGGACTGCTGGAATGCTATGCACTCGTACGAAGCTGATGCAAAGCATCCGTACATGTATCGGAGAAGGGCGGATTTCGGTGGCGCTGGACGAGATTGATACGGCGATCCTGCGGGAACTGCAGTCGGATGCACGGAAGACCAACAGGGAGGTGGCCGCGGCGGTCGGGGTCTCTCCCACCACCGCCCTCGACCGCACCCGGGCACTGCGCCGGCGCGGCATCATCCGGGGCGCGATCCTCGACGTCGACCTCGCGGCGATCGGCCGCCCGGTCCAGGCCCTCATCGCGGTGCGGGTCCGGCCCCCGTCCCGCACGGTCATCGAGAGCTTCCGCACCTGGGTCAGCGCGCTGCCCGACACGCTCGGCGTCTACGTGACCTCGGGCACGGAGGACTTCCTCATCCACGTCGCCGTCCCCGACAACAACGCGCTCTACGCGTTCGTCATCGACCGGCTCACCCAACGCCCCGAGATCGCGGACGTGCGTTCCTCGATCGTCTACGAGCACATCACCAACACCCGGATCACGCCGCACCCGGGCCCCGCCGAGTGATCCCGTCCCCCCACCCGCCCGTCACCTACTTCGACGCCCCGAGGGTGGAGACGTCGATGACGAAGCGGTAGCGCACGTCGCCGCGGTCCAGACGCTCCAGAGCGGTGTTGACCTGGTCCGCGGGCACGGTCTCGATGTCCGCGGCGATGCCGTGGCTCGCGCAGAAGTCGAGCATCTCCTGGTTCTCGCGGATGCTGCCGTTCTTCGTCGAGGTGATGATCCGGCGCGGGCTGCCGAGCAGCATGCCCTGGAAGGTGGCGGCCTCGGCGGTGACGCCCGCGTTGACCAGCACGCCGTCCAGGCGCAGCAGTGCGAGGTAGGCGTTGGTGTCGATGCCGCCCGACACCGTGTTGACGATCAGGTCGAAGCCCTGCCCGTGATCCCGGACGTAGGAGCCGTCCTCGGTGGACACGTAGTCGTCCGCTCCGAACCGCAGACCGTCCTCGCGCTTGGACAGGCTCCGGCTGAGCACGGTGACCTCCGCGCCCATCGCGTGCGCCATCTTCACCCCGATGTGCCCGAGGCCGCCCATGCCGACGACGGCGACCTTCCTGCCCGCCGCCGCGCCCCAGCGGCGCAGCGGCGCGTACATCGTGACCCCCGCGCAGAGCAGCGGGGCGGCGACGTCCAGGGCGAGTCCGTCGGGGATGCGGAGGACGTAGTGCTCGTCCACGACGATCCTCCGGCTGTAGCCGCCGAAGGTGGGCCGCTCGTCGTAGTCGAGCGCGCCGTAGGTGAGGACCTCACCCTTGAGGCAGTGCTGCTCCTCGCCCGCGAGGCAGTTCACGCACGTGCGGCAGGAGTCGACGTAGCAGCCGACGCCCACCCGGTCCCCGACGGCGTACCGGGTGACGTCCGGGCCGGTCGCGACGACGGTCCCGGTGATCTCGTGGCCCGGGACCATGGGGAACAGGCCCTCCATCCAGTGGTTGCGCAGGAGGGCGATGTCGGTGTGGCAGATGCCGGTGTACGCGATGTCGATGACGACGTCGTGAGGGCCCGGGTCACGGCGCTCGATGGTCGTGAGCTCGACCGGCGCGTCGGGGCCGGCTGCGGCGAGGGCGGGAACGACGAAAGGCATGCCTGTCTCCTGGTGGGGCGACGTCGGACGGGGAGAACTTCCGTCTTCGACTGCACCAGGTGCGGGGCCCCCGGCGAAGAGGGAGCGTGACCGTGCTGAGGGTGCTACTCGCAGAGCCACCTTCGGGGCCCCACGGAGGCGGGGCTCGGCTATACCTGGGGTATGGACGCTGAGAGGGCCTTGCGGGACTTCCTCGTCTCCCGGCGGGCGGCGATCGACCCCGGGCGGACGGGACTGCCGGTCGGCTACGGCAGCCGACGGGTGCCGGGACTCCGGCGCGAGGAGGTCGCGGCCCTCGCCGGCGTGAGCGTGGCCTACTACACGAAGCTGGAACAGGGGCGGATCGGCCGCATCTCCGAGGAGGTCCTCGCAGCGGTGGAGAAGGCGCTCCAGCTCGACCAGCTGGAGTGCGCGCACTTCCGCACACTGGTACGGAACGCGGGAAGCCGGCCCACCCCCTCGGCGCCGCCCCCGGCGAAGGCCAGGCCGGGCGTCGTCGCCCTGGTGCACGCGCTCGACCTGCCCGCCATGGTGCACGGGCCGCGACTGGAGGTGCTGGCGGTCAACCACACCGCCAGGCTCCTCATCGACGACTTCGACGCCATGCCCGTCAAGGAGCGCAACCTCGCCCGCTGGACGTTCCTCAACCCCCGGGCCAGGACCGTCTACCCCGAGTGGAACAGGATCGCGCCCCAGGTCGCGGCGGCACTGCGCCAGGTCGCCGCGGACCGGGCTGCGGACCCTGTGCTGGAGCAGCTCGTGGGGGAGATCGCGGTGGCCTCGCCGGAGTTCGCACGGTACTGGGCGGAGTACCGGCTGTACGAGCACTCGTACGGCGTGAAGCGGTTCTTCAACGAGACCGTGGGCGAGATGAGCCTGCACTACGAGACGATGGCCCTGCCCGGCGGCAAGGGCCAGAGCGTCATCGTCTTCAGGGCCGACCGGGGCTCGCCGTCGGAGGAGAAGCTGCGCATCCTGGCCAGCTGGAACGTGCCCGCGGCCGAGGACGCCGACCGTCACGTCCGGCCGTAGGGCCAGGCCGGTGCCCGCGGATCGTCCGATCGCCGGTCGACCTGGCTCGACATCAGGAAGCTTGCCGTCACCGGGTGGATTTCAGCTGCGTACGGGTCCGCCGGCAACCGCCGTCACCGTGCGGGTCGTCCGCCCGTGTCGAGCGCGCCGTGTTCCGACGGCCCGGCATGTGGCGTAGACGAGGAACGAGATGGTCGTGACGTAGGGGCTGATGGGGATGCTGCTGCCGAGGGCGAGGAGGATGCCGCTCTCGACGGCGAGGACGGCGAAGAGCACGCTCAGCAACGGCAGGAGCACGGGGGAGGCGGTGACCCGGCCGGCCGCAGCGGCAGGGGTGACGACCAGACTGAGGACCAGGAGGGCCCCGACGACCTGTACCGACAGGGCGATCGTGATTCCCAGGAGGAGCATGAAGGCCACGGACAGCCCGCGGACGGGCAGGCCGCGTGCTTCGGCGACGTGCGCGTCGGCGCTGGTGAAGGCCAGGGGGCGCCAGATGACGGCGAGGGCGATCAGCACCAGCGCGGACAGGGTGAGCATCCACCCGGTCTGCGGATCGTCGACGGCCACGATCTGGCCGGTCAGCAGGCCGAACTTGTTGGCCGAACGGCCCTTGTAGAGCGCGAGGAAGAGGACGCCGAGGCCGAGCCCGAACGGCATCAGGATGCCGATGATCGAGTTGCGGTCCCGGGCGCGGGAGCCCAGTACGCCGATCGCCACGGCGGCGATGAGCGATCCGACGATCGAGCCGGCCACCACGTTCACCCCGATCAGCAGGGCCGCGGAGGCGCCCGCGAAGGACAGTTCGCTGATCCCGTGGACGGCGAAGGGCAGGTCGCGGAGGACCACGAAGACCCCGGTCAGTCCGCCGACCAGGCCCAGCGCGCCCCCCACGATGAGGGAGTTGCGCACCAGGCCGAGCAGGGCGCCGTAGTCCTGGAAGTTGGACATCTGCTGCCACATCTCGGCCGCCGTCATCGGTCTGCTCCGTCGGGTTCGTGTGCGTCCGCGGCGTCAAGTCCCGGGTGGTGCACGGCCTGCTGGTCATGGGTACCGACGACGACGATCCTGCCCCGCACCCGCAGGACGTCGACGTGCGCGCCGTACAGGGCCGACAGGGATCGCGACGTCAGCACGTCCTCCGGGGCGCCGGTGCGGTGTCCTTGCGGGGCGAGGTAGAGCACCCGGTCCACCAGGTCGAGCACAGGGTTGATCTCATGGGTCACGAACACCACGGCGGTCCCGTGGTCCCGGCGCCTTCGGTCGATGAGCTCGGTCACCGCCCGCTGGTGGTGGAGGTCCAGGGAGAGCGTGGGCTCGTCGCACAGGAGCACGCGGGGGTCGGTGGCAAGTGCCTGCCCTATGCGGACGCGCTGCCGTTCGCCGCCCGAGAGGGTGCCAAGGGGCGCGTTCGCGTAGGCCGAAGCGCCGACGGCGTCCAGGACGGCGTCGATGCGCCGCCGGGTGGCGGCGTCGCGCCGGCGCAGCCCGAACCGGTGTCCGTCCAGGCCGTAACCCACCAGATCACGCGCCCGCACCATGTCGTGCGCCATGGCCGTCCCCTGCTGGGGCACGTACCCGATGTGGGGCGCGGCCTGACGGGGCTCGTCGCCGAGCACGTGCAGGGTGCCTGAGGAGAGCGGCCGGCGCCCCAGAAGGGCCTGGACGAGACTCGTCTTGCCGGAGCCGTTCGGTCCGAGCACCGCCCAGAACTCCCCGGGCGCCACGTCCAGATCGAGATCCTTCCAGAGGGTGCGGTCCCCGTACCGGAGACCGCCCTTCCTCATCCGGATCAGCGGCCCCGGCCTGCCGTCAACGTGCGAGTTGCCCGTGCGGGGCCCGGGGACCGACGGCGAGGGCTGCCGGGTCACTTGTTCAGGGCGTCGACGAGGGCGTCGACGTTGTCGTTCATCCACGCCAGGTAGTCCTTGCCCGCGGGCAGGGTCTCGGTGACGGGTACCACGGGCACACCGGCCGCCTCGGCCGCCGACTTCACCTTCTCCGTCTGGGCGCCGGAGGTCTGCTCGTTGTAGACCAGGGCCCTGACCTTCTTGCCGGGGAAGAGGTCCAGGGTGGCCTTGAGCACCTTGGCGGACACGTCGCCGCCCTCCTCGACGGCCTCGCTGAACTCTTCGGGGGTTTGGTTGACCAGGCCGGACGCTGCGAGCAGGTAACCCGGCACGGGCTCGGTGATCGCCACGCCCTCGCCGTTGTGTGCGGACTTCAGGGAAGCCTCCTTGTTCTCCAGCGCGGTGAGGCTCTTCTTGAAGGCGGCGGCGTTCTTGGTGAAGGTGCCGGCGTGGTCCGGGTCCGCCTTGCCCAGGGCATCGGCAACGTGGTCGGCGATCTTGCTGACCGAGGGGAAGTCGTACCAGACGTGCTCGTTGAGCTCTCCGCCGGCCGGAGCGGTCCGGCCCGAGACCTCGACGGCGTTGATGACGTCCGCGGAGGCGTTGCCGCTCTTCAGCATCCGGTCGATGAAGTCGTCGTACCCTCCGCCGTTCTCCACGACGATCTTCGCCTCGGACAGGGCCAGTTGGTTGCGGGTGTCGGCCTCGTAGGAGTGCGGGTCCTGGTCGGGATCGCTGATGATCGACGTGACGTCGACCCGGTCGCCTCCTATCCGCTCGACGATGTCGCCGTAGACGTCGGTGGAGGCGACGACGGAGATCCTGGACGCGGAAGCGCTGCTCTTGGCGCTCGCAGCACCGTCGGAGGAACCGCCGCAGCCGGCCAGCAGACCGAGTGACGCGGCACCGGTCAGCAGATGGCGAGACGGGGAGAGGACTGGGACATGACGGAAGCCTCCAAGGGCTGCGAAGGGGCGTTGCCGGGTGGGCGCAAGGCCACACGCACACCGGCAGCTTAGATGAAAATGAATACCACTATCGACAGGGGTCGGGCAAAGGGCATCCTGAAGGTCGTTGCGTCACCGTCAGGGTGTGTGAATGGCACATATCGGGCGCTACGATGCTTATCGGTTGTCGATGCTCTACCGGTGACGAACAACCGGCGACGCGTTCGCATGCGAGGCGTCATGGAAGGAGTCCTGATGGAGAGCACAGGCCAGCACCGTCCGCACGATCGGCACGAGCACGCTCATGGCGAAGGTTGCGGCCACGTCGCCGTGCCGCACGGGGACCACACCGACTACGCCCACGACGGTCACATCCACCGCACCCACGGCGACCACATCGACGAATGCAATGCTGCGGCCCACGTGGCCCACGAAGGGCACGGCCATCAGCACGCCGAGGGTTGCGGCCACGTCGCCGTGCCGCACGGGGACCACGTCGACTACGTCCACGACGGGCACCGTCACGCAGCCCACGACGGGCACTGGGACGACCACTGACGGATTCCGCCGGCTGCCGGGTGCAGCGCCCGGCACGTCATCTCGCCCGCCCTCGCCGGCACCGGAAAGGGCCGCTTGTACGCCCCCGGCCGGGCTCGAATGTCAGGCCAGTTCCGCCGCCACGGTCGCCAGGTCTTCGTAGGTGCCGTGGACGCCGTCGGTGTTGCCCAGGCGATGGTGTTCCAGCCGGATCGCACCGATGTGACGCGCCCGGTACACGTGGGAGCGCCACACCGCGGCGGGTGAGTCCGCCGGCGAGCCGTAGCCGTCGGCGTCCCAGAACGCGTCCCGCTCGCTGCCGGGCCTGGCCCGCGCCATGTGGATGGTCCAGTCCGCCGCCGGGTCGCCCCACAGGGTCCGGTCCAGGTCCAGGACCCCGGTGATCCGGGGCTCGGGAGAACCCTCGGCGATCAGGACGTTCACGGTCCACAGGTCGCCGGCGAGCATGCGTGGCTCGGCGACCTCGTCGAGCACCGCACGGCGCTCCATGGCGGGGGCCGCCACCTTGCGGAGATCCGCCGCGTCCAGGCCGACGCCGTCGAGGTCGGTGGCGATGTCCTCGAGCGAGGCGACGACCGCCTCGCTCCACGTGGCGTACCCGGGACCGGTGACCGGCCCGAAGTGCGGGCCCCGCACCGAGTGCACCGTCCTGGCCACCGCGCCCAGTTGCCTGAAGAACCCCGGCCAGGCCGATCGGGGGTATGCGTCCAGATGGCCCGGCGCCGGCACGCCGTCGAGCAGGCTCTGCACCATCCAGTCCCGCCCGATCACCTCGTGCGACCAGTCGGCGGCGATCACGCGCGGCATCAACGGCGCGACCACCGACAGCCACGGCACACTCGCGTACTCGTTGCGCATCAGCTCCCGCTCGGAGAGGAACTGCCTGCGTGGCTCCGGTGCGACGCGCAGGATCACCGGCCGTTGCCGCCCGGCCAGTGTCAGGCGGTACGTGTTGTTGTACATGCCCAGGCCCAGCTCCACGGCCGAGACGACCCGGGCCGCGGCTCCGAAGGCGCGGCCGGCGACGGCCTGGATCTCCTGCGCGGACAGGCCCTGCTGAAAGGCGTGTTCGGCGCGCAGGATCGGCTGGAAGTCCACATCCGTCCTTCCCCGGCCCACCGGCCGCCGCCTGGGCCCTGCCACCCGGCTGCGCCCCGACAGCACAGAGACTAGCCGTAGGGGCCTGGAGCGCCCGAACCCGTGGTCGCCTATGACGTGCCGAAGATTTCGACCCCGGCCTGTAAGCGGGCGCCGCGACCGGACATAGACAGGATGGAGGCGATGTGGACACAACAACCGATGAGCAGCGCTTCACCAGCGTGTACAGGGCGACTTACCCTGCGGTCGAAGCGTACGTGCGTCGTCGCATCCACCCTGACCAGGCGAGGGACGTGGTCGCCGAGGTGTTCCTCGTCGCGTGGCGCAGGTTCGACGAGGCGCCCGCCTTCGACGTGCTGCCGTGGCTGTACGGCGTGGCACGGCGGACCCTGGCCAACGCCCACCGTGCCGACCAGCGGCGCGCAGGTTTGCTGGAAGTGCTTGCCGTCCAGCCCAGGGAAGATGTCGGTGATCACGCGGACGTCGTCGCGGATCGTCTCCAGTTGGCGCAGGCGTTCGACGGCCTGAGCGAGTCCGACCAAGAGGTGCTGCGTCTGGCACTGTGGGAGGAGCTGACGCCGAAGGACGCGGCGCGCGTCCTCGGGTGCTCGTCCGCCACCTTCCAGGTCCGCCTGCACCGTGCGCGCAAGCGTCTGCGCCGACGGGTCGCCTCGCACCCCGCCGCGATCGAGCGACCGTCACAGGGCACTCAGAACAGCGCGTTGCCGAGGCTGACATGGGGTGGATCCGATGCATGACACCGACGAGCGATTCCGGGCCCTGGATCCGGCCATGGGTCGGGCGGAGCTCCTGACCGCAGCCGAGCGCGGGACCTTGCTGGAGAGGACCCTGCGGACCCCCCGCGAGAACGGAGCGGCGCGGCCCCGGCGCTCCGGGGCCCGCGCGTGGGGCCTGGCTGTCGCGGTGGCAGCAGCGGCGACGGCCATCGCGGTGGTGGTTCCCCAGGTGTCCGGCCCGGCAGCGCAGCCCGCGTACGCCGTGACGCCGGAACCACTGCCACTGCGCCACTCGGACAGGCCCGCCGCCGAAGTCCTCGAGGCCCTTGCCGGGCGGGTCGGGGCACTGCCGGACGACTCGCCGTCGTCCGGTACCGAGCGCTTCGTGCAGGACAGTTGGTCCCTGTCGACCCGCATCGACGGCATCCAGGTCACGTCCGCGATCGTCCCCGAGCGAAGGGTGACGTGGAAGAAGCCGGACGGGTCGCAGACGTGGCGCGTCCGCACCCTGGAACCGCAGTTCCAGACCGCGGAGCAGCGCGAAACGTGGGAGGACGCCGGCTCTTTGGGGAGCGCACGGGAGGAGTACACCGACTCGGCAGGTCCCGCCGACCCCGAGGACGTCCGCCATCAGGAGGCGCCCTCCGACGCGGAGGGAATGAAGCGCTGGCTGCGCGCGGGGTACGAGACGCATGGGGCGGGTGAGCTCTTCGACTCGGTCGCCGAGCGCTACCTCGACAACAGCTTCTCCCCGGCCCAGCGGGCCGCGCTGCTGAGGGTCCTGAGCACCGTCGAAGGCCTCGAGTACCGCGGCGTCGTGAGCGATCGCGCGGGCAGATCGGGGGACGCCTTCTCCGTGGCGACCGCCTACGGCGGCCTTCCCAAGGTTCAGACCCTCGTGTTCGACCCTAGGCGTGGTCAACTGCTGTCGTACGACGAGCAGTTGACCAACGATGCCGGCGCCCTCAACGTCAAGGTTCCCGCCGTTGTCCTCTACATCAACTACCTCGACAGCATGTGAGGGGGGAAGCGGGGACGAGTACCTGCCGCTCACCGGCCGGTCCGCCGTGCGGATACGTTGGGCGCATGACGAGCCTCACGCATCCGCGACTCTCCGGGCTGGGGAGCAATCCCGCGGCTTCCGACGACGTCCTGGTGCGCCTGGCCGCGCACGCCGCCGGTCGGCACGGGGTGGAGCTGCGCGATGGCCGGCTGGCGGACGCCGTCGTCGAGGCCCTGCTGACCCACGGCGGCAGCGACAGCGGCGTGCTGATGCGCCGGTCCCTGATCTCCCCGGAGATGCGCCGCCGGATCGCCGCGCATCCCGACGCCGCGATCCGCGACGCGCACGCGGACTTCATCCGCTCCATGGTCGACCTCGGCGTGCCGACCCACATCGAGGCTCTTGAAGAGGCCTATGGCGAGCCGAGGAGGGCACTGGCCGGCGCGCCGGACCCGAAGCTGCGTGCCGCGGTGGCGCAGACCTGGTGGGAGCGGCCCATCGAGGTGCAGGTGGCCCTGCTCGCCGACCCCGATCCGCAGGTCCGGGCGGCCGCGACGACGCACGAGCGACCGGGAGTTCCGCCGGAGTGGTGGGACCGGTGCCTCGCCGACCCCGCCACCCGTGCCAACGTGGCGTGCCACGTCCCGCTCACGGGGGAGCAGTTCCTCGCGCTCATGCGAGACGGGGACGAGGACGTCCGGCAGGCCGTCGCCGGAAACCCGCACCTGACCGCCGACATGGTGGCCCGGCTCCTGGACGTGGACGATCCGATCGTGCGCGTCGCGATGGCCCAGAGCCGGCACGTCGACGCGAAGACCCGGGACAACTTGTACGCCCACGTCGAACGGCAGCGCGCGGACGGCAGCATCGAGGCTGAGGTCGCGCTGAACTGGCACCCCGTCAGGCCAGGCTGGCTGAGCGAAGCGCCCCTCGACGAACGCCTGACGTACCTGGACAGCCCGCATGTGGCATTCCGGCGCGTACTGGCCTCCTGCCGCGACCTGCCCCAGGAGGCGTGGCAACGGCTCGACGACGACCCCGACCTCCAGGTCCGCCGCATCGCCGCCCGTCGGCCCGACACGCCCCCGGAGGTCCTGGAACGGCTCGTACGTGCCCACGGTGACGAGTTCCGCGTACGGCCTCCGCTCGTCGAGCACCCCCACTTCCCCCGCCACATGTTGCCTACGTTCGCCGACGAACCGGATGCCCGTGTGCGTCACGTCGCCCTGCAGGACCCCGAACTGCCCCCGCCGGTCCTGGAGCGACTTGCCGCCGCGGAGGAGCCCTTCCTGCGTCAAGCGGTCGCGCGGCACCCCAACATCACGGACGCACTGCTGGAACGACTGCTCTACGACCCGGATCCGGAGGTCGTCCACAGTGCCGCCGCCAACCCCGTGCTGCGCCCCGAGCGGATGCATGGCATCCTCGCCGACGCCGGCTTGTGAGGCCGGACGGGGCCCGGTGCCGCGGTGTTCACGCAGTGATGAGCACCTCCAGCGCATCGCGCCGGTCCATCGCCCGGTAGCCCTCGGGCACCTGGTCGAGGGAGACGGTCGCCTCAGGCCTGCTTGAGCAGTTCCCGGCAGGCGGCACGGGCGATCCAGGTCTGGGCGCGGTCGAAGGCCCAGCCCCGTTCGCCGACGAGCGTGATCCAGGCGTGCGGGCCGAGGTGGAACCACAGCACGTCGACGGCCTCGGCGCGACTCACCTCGGAGCGGAGCGCGTCGAGCGCCACGAGGCGGTCCGCGACCCGGTTCAGGGCCTGGACGTAGTCGTCCGCCCCCTTGTCCAGCACCGCCTTGACAGCCGGTTCCCCGGGCGGATCCCGGTAGAAGAGCCCGTACACCAGCTCCCAGTGGCGTTCGTGCGTGAGCCGGGTGCCCGCGGCGGTCAGCTCGACGACGGCGCGCGGGTCGTCGCTGGTGTCGACGGCGGCGAGGGAGTCGGCGATGGCGGGGTCGGTGAGGGCCGGCTCCAGCAAGGCCGTCAGGATCTTCGGCTTGTTCCCCACGCTGCTGTACACCGTGGGCACGGCGACCTTCCCCGCCTCCGCGATCTCCCCGATGGTCACCCCGGCGTATCCACGGGCGAGGAAGAGCGCCTGGGCGCTGTTCAGGATCGCTTCGCGCGTGCTCGCGGCCGAATGGGCGCGCAGCGGGGAGTGGTACTTCCGGCTCGTCACCGACGCATCGTACCCCTCCACCGTAAGTGACTATATTGACAATAATTACTTCTAATGAATATGTTCCGCCCCATGAACCACTCCTCCCAAGAGCCCATGGCCGTCATCGAGACCCGGCTCGCCCACGAGGTCCACCGCGTAGCCACGACACTGCTGGCGGAGGCGGCCGTTCGGCCTTCCGCACCCCTGAGCACGCTGGCCCAGCTGCGTGACTTCCTCGTGGTGAACCTCCGCCACCACCACGAGACCGAGGACGAGGACCTGTGGCCGCGGATCCTGACGACCGCACCGTCGGCCGCGGACGCGCTCAAGGAGCTGAGCGCGGAACACGAGCGCCTGGACGAGGGCCTCGACCGGCTCGCCGCCGTCGAGTTGGGCGACGTGGAGGGCGACGGAGCCCGGGCCGCGCTCCGCGAGGCGGCCGTCGCCGTACGCGACACGGTGCACAGCCACCTGGCCCACGAAGAGCCCGTCCTCTTCCCGGCACTGCGGGAGCACATCACGCCCGAGTACTGGGCGGACTTCTCGCAGCGGGTGATCGCCACCACGCCGCCCGTGGCCGGACACCTGATGATCGGATTCCTCGACGAGGTGGGGTCCGCCGAGGAGGTCGCACTCATGCTCGCCGCCCTCCCGGAGCCGGTGCGGCCGCTCGTGCCCGTGCTGCGCCAGCAGGCGGCGGACGACCTCCGGAGCCTGCGCGGCGTCGAGGCCTGACCTGGGCACGAGGGGCGGGGTGCCCAGGCCGGCGGACGGACGCCGGGCGGCCCCGCCCCGAGGGCGGATTCGGCAAGCGGGAGCGGGGCCGCATCTCCAGGGTGCGCCCCGGAGCGGCCCTGGACACCTCGGGGCGCACGGAGGCCGGCGAACCGGCCGGGAGCGACGCTCCGGGCCCGGGCGGCGCGAAGCAATAGACGAAGGTATGGGTGCCGCCGCCGGTGGCGACTTACGTCACCCGTGGAACGCAGACTTTCTGCCGAAGTCCGGCGCCGGGCCCGCGCCATAGCGTCCTTTCCATGAACCGAACTTCGCGTACGGACACCGTCCCCCTGGCCCAGCGCCCCGCACCGCTCGCCGCCGGCCTGCTCGGTGTGGCGCTCCTCCTGCTAGGCGGTGTGCCGCTGGCCGGGCGGCTGCTCGCCCATCTGGCCCTCTGGGGCGCCGCCCTGACCGTCCCCGGACTGCCCCACCTGGCCCTCTTCGCCGTGGGTGCCGCGCTGCTGGCCCTGTTCTGGCGCCGCCGGTACGCCGCGGCCCCGGCCGCCCCTCCGGCCGGTGAATGACCGGGACGCACAGGAAGACCACACGGGCCACCACGTCATGACCGATTCCCCCATCGTCCCCGCCGTCGAGACCATCGGGCTGGGCAGGCGCTACCGCCGCGGGTGGGCGCTGCGCGACACCTCCTTCCGCCTGCCCGCGGGGCGCGTCTGCGCGCTCGTCGGCCCCAACGGCGCGGGCAAGACGACCCTGCTGTCCCTGGCCGCCGACCTGATCACGCCGACCACCGGCACGATCACGCTGTCCGGGCACCGTCCCGGCAGCGCGCGGGCCCGCCGGAGCACCGCGTTCCTCAGCCAGCAGAAGGCCCTCTACCCGCGGTTCCGCGTCAGCGAGGTCCTGCGCATGGGCCAGGAGCTGAACCCCACCTGGCACCAGGAGACCGCCGAGTCCGTCATCGACGCCGGCGGGGTCCCCCTGAACGCCCGGGTCGGCACCCTCTCGGGCGGACAGGCCACCCGCGTCGCCTTCGCCCTCGCCCTGGGCAAGCGCCCCCGCCTGATGCTCCTGGACGAGCCGATGGCCGACCTGGACCCCCTGGTCCGGCACCAGATGACCGACATCCTCCAGTCCGAGGCCCGGCGGCACGGTTCGACCGTCGTGATGTCCTCGCACCTGGTCTCCGAGCTGGAGAGCGCCTGCGACTACCTCGTGCTCGTCAACAACGGCACCGTCCGGCTGGCCGGCGAGGTGGAACTCCTCCTCGCCGGGCACCGGCAGCTCACCACGCGCCGACGGGAGGATCTGGACGGCCACCAGGTCATCGCGACCACCGGCAGCGACGGAGGGTTCACCTCGCTGGTGCGGACCCCCGACGCACCGCCCCACGACGCCGACCACCGCGCCGCCACCCTGGAGGAGCTCGTCCTCGGGTACCTCAGGACGCCCGACGCACCCGCGCTGCTCACCCCGAGCGCGCAGGTCACCAACGGCCGCGAGGTGGTGGCGGCATGAGCATCGGCACCCGCACCGGCACGCCCACCGGCACGCGCACCGTCGTCCGCCGCCGACCGCGACTGCACGGGCTGACCTGGCTGATCTGGCGGCAGAACCGCACCGCCTTCTGGATCGGACTGGCGGCCGCGGCAGCGATCGCCGTCTACGCCGTCGTACAGCACCAGCACATCGCCGCGGCCGTCGCCGCGCAGCACCTCGACGCCTGCCACGGCCACGAGTACTCCGACTCCTGCCTCGGCCGCCTCAACACGTTCGGGCAGCGGTACCAGTTCCCGATGCGGCGGCCGCTCCAGGCGATGCTGCTGCTGCCGTTCCTGTTCGGGCTGTTCCTCGGCGGGCCACAGCTCGCGCAGGAGCTGGAATCGGGCACGTACCGCACGGCGGCCACCCAGTCCGTGACCCGCATGCGCTGGTTCGCGGCGAAGCTGGGTGTGCCGCTCGCCATGACCGCGGTCGTCAGCGGCGTCATCGCCGCCGCCATGACCTGGTGGTGGCACCCCGTCGCCAAGGCCATGGGCCCCCTGTTCGACTGGCACATGTGGTACCCGTTCTACGGGGTCGGGCCGGTCGTCGTCGGCCTCAGCGTCCTGCTCTACCTCCTCGGGACGACCCTCGGCCTCGTCCTGCGCCGTACCGTCCTGGCCATGGGGGCGACCCTCGTCACCGGCGCCGGGCTGTTCGCCCTGCTGGAAGCGGTCCGGCCCGGCATCTGGCCGGTCAGCACCGCGTACGCGCAGCACACCTCGGAACCGCCGGCCCCCAGGACCGCGTGGCTGCTGGCGGACGGCCCGCTGTCCAAGGACGGGCGGCGCGTGGCCGAGGCCTGGGACTGCTACGCCGCCGGGAACGTGAAGCAGTGCCTCGCCTCCCGCGGCATCAGCGGCCGCTGGGCGGAGTACCACCCCGCGTCGGACTTCTGGCCGCTGCAATGGACGGCCACGGGCCTGTGCCTGGCACTGGGCGTCGCGCTGGCCGCCCTGTCCGTGTGGTGGATCCGCCGGAACCCCGCCTGATCGGATCCGCGTTCCTCGGGCGACCCCGCCAAAGGAGGACCGGCGCTCCCTGGATCGGTGATGCCTTCATCCGTGCGGCGCCCCCGCCGAACCTGGTGGTGAGCGGTTCGGGGCCCGGCCAGGGCCCCGACCGCGGACCGAGGATGCAGGAGAGCTGAACATGAGCGTGAACGGGATCGCGGTGATCACCGGCGGCAACCGGGGACTGGGCCGGGCCACGGCCCTCGCGCTGGGCGCCGCGGGGACGGACGTCGTCGACGAGGGGCTGCGCACGGCGATGGCCGAGCGGGCGGCGCTCGGCCGCGTCGGGGAGCCGGAGGACATCGGGCCGGTGGTCGCCGCGCTGGATCACCGCGCTGGGGGAGACCCTGCTGCAGACGCGCCTGTCGGTCGCGCTGCTCGGGGACGAGACGCGCTTCACCGGACCGGCCCGCAGCTTCGTCTACCGCTGGTTCACCGACCCCGCCGCCAGGCATGCCTACCACGAGGACGACCGGCCCGGGCTGAGCCGCCGCTTCGTCGCCGACCTGCGCGCGGTCTACTCCCGGCTCGGCGCGGACTCGCGGGCCGGGGCCATCGTCGAGGCCTTGCTCGCCCAGAGCCCGGAGTTCCGCGACCTGTGGCAGGCACACGAGATCGGTGTGCGGTGCGGCGAGGTGAAGCGTCTGCTCCACCCGGAGCTGGGGCTGCTCGAACTGAACTGCCAGGTGCTGTACGACGCCGCCCAAGGCCAGTCCCTGCTCGTCTACACCGCCACCCCGGGCTCGGAGACCCACGAGAAGCTGCAACTGCTCCCGGTGCTCGGCGACCGCGCGCCCGGCACCTGAGCCGCGGCCCCCCGGTCGCGGCGGGCGGCCTCACGGTTCGCCGTTGCCGTGGCGCCCGCGGCCGGGCAGCATCTCCTGCACCTTCGCCTTGAAGCCCTGCCGGACCATGGCGGCGCGGTCGGAGTCCCCCTTGAGGACGGACGCGGCCGCCGCCTCGATCTGGTCCAGCGTGGCGTGCGGCGGGATCGGCGGGACGGCGGGGTCGGTGCGGAAGTCCAGGACGAACGGGCGGTCCGCGGCCAGCGCCCGCTGCCAGGCCCCCTCGACCTCGCCCGGCTTCTCCACGCGGAGGCCGTCCAGGCCGATGGAGCGGGCGAAGTCGGCGTAGGCGACGTCCGGCAGGGCTTGGGAGGGCAGGAACTGCGGCGCTCCGGACATGGCGCGCATCTCCCAGGTCACCTGGTTGAGGTCGCCGTTGTTGAGCACGGCCACGACCATCCTCGGATCGGACCACTCGCGGTAGTACTTGGCGGCGGTGATGAGCTCCGCCATCCCGTTCATCTGCATCGCCCCGTCACCGACCAGGGCGATCGCCGGGCGGTCCGGGTGGGCGAACTTCGCGCCGATCACGTACGGCACACCGGGCCCCATGGTGGCGAGCGTGCCGGACAGGGAACCGCGCATGCTACCGCGCATCCGCAGGTGCCGGGCGTACCAGTTGGCCGCGGAACCGGAGTCGGCGGCCAGGATGACGTCCTCGGGCAGGAGCGCGTCCAGCGCGTGCACGACGTACTCGGGGTTGATCGGGTCCGCTTCGACGCCGGCACGGCGCTCCATGACCTCCCACCAGCGGGCCGTGTCCTTCTCGATCTTCCTGCGCCAGCTGCCGTGCTTCGTGCGTTCCAGCTTCGGCAGCAGCCGCGTCAGGGTCGTCCTGGCGTCGCCGACGAGGTTCACCTCGAACGGGTAGCGCAGGCCGACCATGAAGGGGTCGATGTCGATCTGCACCGCGCGGACCTTGCCGAACTCCGGCAGGAACTGGCTGTAGGGGAAGCTGGAACCGATCACCAGCAGGGTGTCGCAGTCCTGCATCAGCTCGTAGCTGGGCCGGGTTCCCAGCAGGCCGATCGCCCCCGTGACGTACGGCAGTTCGTCCGACAGCGCGTCCTTGCCGAGCAGCGCCTTGGCCACACCGGCGCCGAGCGTGTCGGCCAGCTGCTCCACCTCGGGCCGTGCGCCGCGCGCTCCTTGACCGATGAGGACGGCCACCTTCTCGCCCGCGTTGAGCACCTCGGCCGCCCTGTCCAGATCGGCCTCGTCGGGGACCAGGGTGAAGGACGGCATGCCCAGGCTGGACGGCACCATCTTGAACGCGTGCTGCGGCGGGGAGTAGTCGAGTTCCTGGACATCGGCCGGGATGATCACGGCCGTGACCGTCCGCTTCGCGGCCGCCACCCGCATCGCCCGGTCGATGACGTTCGGCAGCTGCTCGGGGACGGTCACCATCTCCACGTACTCCGAGGCGACGTCCTTGAACAGGCTGAGCAGATCCACCTCCTGCTGGTACGAGCCGCCCATCGCGCTGCGGCTGGTCTGCCCGACGATCGCCACCACCGGAACGTGGTCGAGCTTCGCGTCGTACAGGCCGTTGAGGAGATGGATGGCGCCGGGGCCCGACGTGGCCGCGCAGACGCCGACCCTGCCGGAGAACTTGGCGTACCCCACCGCCTGGAAGGCGGCCATCTCCTCGTGGCGGGCCTGGACGAACCGCGGGTTGTCGTCCGCCCGGCCCCAGGCGGCGAGCAGTCCGTTGATGCCGTCACCGGGATAGGCGAAGACGTGCTCGACGTCCCATTCGCGAAGCCGCTGCAGGACGTAGTCGGACACCTTGATGGACATGGGAGTCACCCTCCGGTTCGGCTCAACGTCGTCGGTGGCGGCGCACCGTGACGGCCGTACCGGTCGCCCCGGCCACGAGGGCGACGGTGGTAGCGTCGTCCGCTTCCGCTCGTCGGTGAACCGATTCGGTGCCCCAGTCACGCGTTCCCGGACCGTACGGTGTCTAACGCCCCCGGCACTGACCGGCCAGATGAGCATGCGGACGGGCGGTTCACCGGCGTGTCCTCGGGTACCCGATGGTCCTGCCGTGAGGGACAACCGCGAGGAGGAAGTGATCGATCATGCGGGCGACCGTGTGGCACGGCAAGCACGACGTACGGGTCGAGACCGTGCCCGACCCCCGGATCGAAGAGCCGACCGACGC